>CAZAIE010000001.1:0-35160 GCA_964485035.1 uncultured Myxococcaceae bacterium
GCTCTTGCCCACCGTGCCCTCTGGGAGAAACTGGGTCGCAAGGCGCACCCGGTCCGGCGCCACGACAGCGAGCGTCAGTGGCTGGGCGGCGGTCTTGCCTGCGGCGTCCTTGACCTCGACGCGGAAGGGGAACGTGCCGTCACGGCCCGGGACGCCTTCCAGCGTGCCGTCCTGGCCGAGCGCGAGCCCAGAGGGCAGCACTGCCCCAGGCGCGAGCGACCAGGCGTACGGGGGCTTTCCGCCCACGGCCGCCAGCTTCGCAACATAGGGCTTGGAGTACTCGGCCGCCGGGAGGTCCTGGGTCACGACAGTCAGCGGCACTGCAGAGGCGGTCACCTCGAGTGTCAACCGTGCGGTCGCGACCTTCCCTCCCGAGGCGACCTGTACGTCGAACGCGGCTCCGCTCGCCGGAACAGTGGGCAGACCAGCGATGTCGCCAGCGGCCGACAGGGCGAGCCCGGCCGGGAGCTTGGTGCCGTTGGAGAGAGAGAAGGCGTAGCGGCCGTCGCCGCCGCTCGCGTGCACCCGCACCGAGTAGGCCGACTGCACCTGCGCCGCAGGGAGGGTCTTGGTGACGATCGCGAGGCTGTCGGAAACCACCTTGAACGGCGCCTCCATCACCCCGGTGTTGTTGACCATCAGGATCTCGGGGAGCTTCTGCTCCGGATCGACGATGACTCCCAGGTAGTACTCGCCCGGAAGCAGGTCGGCCGGGAGCACCAGGTTGTCGACCGTGGACTTCTCACCGAAAGCGGGGATGCCCTCGGCCTGCTCGACCGTCCCAGGTGCTGGCGTGAGCAGGCGGTCCGAGCGGGTGACGACCGCGTTCTCGGAGAGGTAGACCGAGTAGGCGATTTTCCGGATGGTGCAGCTACCCGCGACGCAGCCCTCTCCCGCCGGGCAGGTGTCGTCCGTGGTGCAGGCAGCGGTCTCGCAGGTGCCAGAGGTTCCGCAGGACTGGCCCGCAGGACAATTGGCCGGAGCAGTGCAGGACTTGCGGCAGCGGCCGGTATCGCAGGTCCACCCGGTGCCGCAGTCGGCCGGGACGCCACAGGGCCCCGACCACCCGCTCCCGACGTTCTTGATGACGTGCGTCACGACGAGCGAACCCCCGGCGGCGAGGCTGGCCTTGTCGGTGGTGACGCTGCCCACCACGAGGTCGGGCGTCGGCCCGCCAAGGGTGACCTTCCGTCCGCCTGCCGGCGCCGTGTTGTTGGCCTCGTTGTCCTCCGAAGCCTTGTTGTCCGGGTCCACGAAGGCGAAGAGGTAGAAGGGGCTGGTCGTCAGGTTGCTCGGAAGCGTGGGCGTCAGGAGCACGTCGCGGCGCTGCTGGACGGCCACGTCGATGGCTTGGGAGTTGCCCAAGACCAGGTCCTTGGCCGGGTCCAGCGCCGCATCGGTCGAGAGGAAGAAGCGGACGGTGACGCCCTTGACGTCCTCGCCACCCTGGTTGAAGACCGTGGCGCCGATGCGCAGCGGCACCCCGGCATACCCCACGTCGTCGGAGTACACGCGGGTCAGGGTCAGGTCTGCGGACTGGGTGAAGTGGATCTGCGTGTTCGGCTGGTAGTCGGCGACGGCGCAGGCGGCGGTCGTCCCGCAGGGCAAGCCCGCGAGACCGAAGACTCCACCCGGGCCCTGGATGCCCACCGCCGCCTTCGGCGCCTTCGAGGCCTCCGGCGGCTGGTAGGCCGACATCGTGGAGGGTCCATAGGCGAACTCGATCTTCCCGGTGGTCTCGTGGAGCTTGGCCTGGAAGGTCACGCCATTTGCAGCCTTGCCCGCGGTGTCGGGGGCGTACCAGACGCGGTCCCACTGGAAGGTGACTACCCGGAGCGGAGTCACGCCGCTCACCGCGTACGAGACCTGGCCCGGGAGGCAGTCCCACTCACCCCACCAAGGCGCCACGATGGGGAACGCGCCGCCGGGCGCGGAGCTGGGGATGCCCGCGCTCGTCTTGAGGTTGCCGATCGCGCAGCCAGTAGATTGCTGCGCTGTGCAGGTCGGACCGAACCCGAGGTAGCCACGGCAGCCCACCTGCACGCTGGTGTGCGACTCGCCGTAGAACCGGAAGGCGAACGGGAGCGCCACGACCTGCTGCGGCCCGTTGGATTGGGTCAGGTCCATGCTGATCTCGCTGCCGCCGACCAGCGGCGAGAAGGGCGCGCTGATCACCGGGGAGAGCTGGTAGGCGGCGTGGGCGGGCGCGGCGCCGAGGAGGGTCGCGAGCACGGCCACCAGCCCCAGCCCCTTGCGACGGCGCAGGAGGAGCGGCAGCAGCGCGAGCCCGAGGAGCGGGAAGAGCCCCACCCCTGCGGCCGAGCAGCCAGTGGTCTCTGTCGGGACCGCAGGGGGAATGGCCTTGGGCGCGATACGGATGGTGAGCGGAACCAGGGCCTGGGCCCCGGCCTCCTCGATGAGGAGCAGCACCGAGTCATAGCTCCGGGGAGCTGCGTCTTCAGGGACCGTCCCGGCGATGCGGCCTTCCGCGCTCAGGCTCAGCCCCGGAGGCAACTCTCCGCCATAGACCTCGAACTTCGTCCGCGGGCGCGCGCCCAGCGAGAGGTTGAGCGAATACTCGGCCCCCAAAGTCGCCTCCGGCACTGCCGGCATGGTGAAGGTGGCCGGGCGCGACCGCACGCTCAGGATGAAGGCGCCGGTGTCGGTGAAACCCGCCGCGTCGGTCACCTCCGCGATGATTGGGTAGAACCCGGCGCGAGTCGGCGTTCCGAGCAGCGAGTCGCCCTGCAGCCGCAGCCCCTCGGGGATCGACTCGGCGGGGATGGTCCACGTGTACGGTGCCGTCCCGTACTGCGACTGCAGCTGCTGCCGGTAGGCGATGCCCACCTTCGCGTCCTCGAGCTTCACGGTCGAGACGAAGAGCGTGCCCGGCATCACCGCCCGCATCGACAACTCGCCGACGACACGGCTTCCGAAGGCGTCCTGGACGGCCACCTTGAAGGTGACGTTCCCGTAGCTCCGCGTGAGCTTGCCGCTGAGCTTGCCGTCATGCCCGAGAGTCAGACCGTCGGGGACGCTCCCATCCTCCAGCAGCCACACGTACGGCCGCACGCCGCCGACCGCGGAGAGCTTGACCGAGTAGTCCAGCCCCACCACTGCGGTGGGGAGCTTCGCCGAGAGGAGCGCCAGCGGGCTGCTGGGCAACACGGCCCGCATCGCCAGGCGCGCGAGGGCGCTGCGACCACCCGAGGCGACCTTGACCGTGAACACCGAGACCGCGGCCTCGGTGGGCTGGCCCTTCAGCTCGCCCGACGCGCTCAGGGTCATGCCCTTGGGCAGGTCGCCCTGCCCCGCTTCCACGGTCCACACGTAGGTGCCGTCGCCGCCGGAGGCGACGAGTTGCTGGAGGTAGTCCACGCCGACCAGCGCGTCCGGAAGCGACGAACTCTCCACGCGCAGGGAGCTGGCCACGACCTCGACCGTTCCCAAGGAGCCCAGTGCGTTGTTCGTCTTGTCCAACTCGGGGAAAGCGTTCTCCGGGTCGAGCACCAGCCCGACGAAGTAGGTGCCCGGAGAGATGCCCTGGGGAATGAGCACGAGGTCGGTCGCGCGGTCCACGCCGCCCGGCGCGAGGTGCCCCTCGCCTGCCGCCTTCTCCTTGCCCTCGCCGTCGAGCAGCGCCAGCGGGAGGTCCTCCGAGGAGATGATCTCGTTGGAGGACAGGTAGTAGCGGTAGAGGAACGGCGCGGCCTCCGGCGAGTCGTTCCCGCGGTTCCCCAGGTTGCGCATCACCCGATAGACCGGGAGCACCTCGCCCACCGCAGCCACCGCGGGCGCCTGGACCTGGACCGGGGTGAGGTCCATCGCCGGCTGGCGCGTGCCGATGCCCTTGGGCGCCACCGACTTGTTGTTGGTCTTGTTGCTCTCGGGGACGGTGTTGCGGCAGTCGATGATGACGCCGATGTAGTAGGTCCCATCCGTGAGCGCCTTGCCCGCCGTGTTCTGGGTGGGGATGGTCGCCTCGACCTCGATGTTCTTCGTCTCCTTGCCCACGTAGGTTTGGTTCAGGAGCAGCGGCTCGTTCGGGGTCATGTCGATGTCGAAGAGCGAGACCATCGGGGTGTCGGAGAGGAGCACGCAGATGTAGAAGTTCTTCGCCGTCCCGCCGCCTGCATTCATCGCAGTGAACGAAACCCGCACCTTCTCGCCGAAGTAGCCCGTGGTCGTCTCCGGGTAGGGAGCGGTGATGGACTTCACCTTCACTTCCTTCACCAGGATGTCCGCCGCGGAGATGGTGACCGTCCCGCTCGCCACCGCCGTGTTGTTGGTCTCGCTGAGTTCCAGGACGTCACCCGTGGGCTTGCCTGTCACGACCGGATCGACGACCAGGATGTAGTAGTACTTCCCGTCCGCCAGGGTGAACGGCAGCTTCGCCGGCGGGGTCAACTCCAGGGTCTCGCCGCCGCCGATGGCAGGGACGGTGCCGGTGTAGAAGAGCTTGTCGGACGCCGGGACGATCGTCGTACCGGTGGTGAGCCAGAGTTGGTAGCTGAACTGGACTCCCGACGGGTCGGTTCCGCGGTTGCGGATGGTGACCTGCAGGTTCGCGTCGTCGCCCGGCCCAGCGTTCCCGGGACCAGAGATGAGCCCCTCCAGGTCCACGCCGATGAGGTACCCCATGCTCACACCAGTATTGTTGGTCTCCAGCGCCTCCTTCACCTCGTTCGTGGGGTCGAGGTTCACGCCGAGGTAGAAGGTGCCCGCCGCCGGCTTCTCGAACTCCAGCCCGGTCTCGACGTAGTTCCCCTCGGTCAGACCAGCGAGCGTCTCCGGCGCCGTGTGCGACCGCAGCAACGTGCACTTGGTGGGGTCGTTGAGGACCACCGAGGCCTGCTTGCAGAGGTAGAGGTCGAAGGCGAAGCCCACCGCCGGGTTCTGGCCCTGGTTCCTCACCCGGACCGTCACGTCGAGGGAGTAGCCCGGGTTGCCGTTGACGGTCGTCGAGGTCAGCGTCGAGCCGATCACGGCGCTCACCAGCAGGTCGGGGTCCACTGCGGGAGCCACGGAGATCATCTTGCCGGCCGGCCAATCGGCGTTCAGGCACCGGGCCGTGGTGTTGGTGCAGGGCAGGAAGGTCAGTCCCGCCGTCCCAGTAGCGTCCTCCATTCCCGCTCCGGCCTTGCCCGTGCCCGAGGTCGTGGAGATCGCGCCGTAGTACATGACGATGGCGTTGGTCCCCTCCTGGAAGTCCACCTGCAGGGTGCGCAGGCCGCCCGAGGAGTAGTGCTCCCAGTCCGACCACTTCACCGAGTAGATGCGGTTGGGGGCCGTGCCCACGGTCGTCACGTCGACCTTCGCCGTAGTGGACTTCATGTCCGCCATCCAGGGCGCAAGCAGGCCATTCGGCACGGCCGGGTCGGGGAAGTTCTTGGTGTTGTAGCAATCGCCGACCAAGCCGCCCGTGCACTTCTTCGGGGACCCCGGCTCGAAGATGAAGATGCCGTCCATGGTCACATCGGCCGTGGTGTAGCTCTTCCCGTAGTAGACGAACGGGAACGGGAAGGTCAGCGTCGCGATTCCGTAGTCCGTTTGCGGCGAACCCGAGGTTCCGAGCAGGGCCACCGAGGACCAGCCGGAGTAGGGGGGCGCCAGCGCCGGGGTGGGCTGGCTCACCACGTAGACTGCCTGAGCGTGGGCGGCCCCCGGCGCGGCCAGGGCCGCCAGCACGAGGGAGAACGCGAGCCGCTTCATCATCGTCCTGCTCCATGCGCCGGGACTCGGCGCTCAAGCACTACGTCGGAAAGCAATGCCGGGGTCCACGCACCGGAGCGGGACGGCCCTCCGCCGTCCCGCTGCCGCCGCGGAAGGCTACTGCAGGCAGGCCACGTGGTAGCTGACGGCGATGGTCGAGCCGGGCTCGGGCACCGAGAGCGCATCGAAGTCGATGGCCGTCGCCGCCGAGTTGAACGACCAACGCGTGTCGTCGTAGGGCCCCTTCTCCGGGTACGGCACGCCGTCCACGGTGATGGTGATCTGCCCGTTGGCGGTGTCCGGCACGTTGGAGAGGAAGAACCGGGTGCGGTAGCCGAACGCCGTCTGCCCCAGCTTCTCCAGCGTGGTGGCCCAGTTCGGCGTGCAGATCTCGTCGGAGACGCCGGCGCTCGCCTGCACCACCTGGCTGACGCGCAGGTTCTGGTGGGCGTCGGACTCGTCGTACGAGCACGAGCCCACCGGGCCGGTCTTCGGGACGATGCCGTTGAAGGTGAACATGTTCTGCCGCTTGAAGCCCTTAATTGTGAAGAAGGCGTTCAGGTAGAACGAGGTCGGGACGTCGTCCTGGTCGGCGGCGTCGGAGACCACCACGATGGCCAGATTGGCTTCGTCGCGCAGAAAGTTCTTGCTGCAGCTCGTCAGGTTGGGGTTGGTCAGGGCCAGGTAGGCCGGACGGATGAGCAACTCGAGGTAGTTGCCGCTGGTGCCCACCTTCACGTTCTGCTTGAAGACCGTCTCCGCGTTCGGGGTCTCGAGGGTGATGACGTCGTCGTTTCCCGGGGCCTTGAAGAAGCAGCCATTCAGGTCGTCGCCGCTGTCGGTCAACCCGCCGTGGGCCTCGTCCACGCCCGTGGTGGTGACGGCGATGTGGTAGTCGACCTGCTGCGCCGCGGCGAACTTGATGAACGAGTCGAAGTTGTTGCCGAGGTTGGTCTGCTTGTCGGACATCGACCCCGAGCTGTCGATGACGAAGAGCACGTCGACCTTGGGCTGCGGGTCCTGCGCGAAGATGTCCTCCTGGATCGCGGTGGTGTCGCCGCGGCCAGAGATCGGAATGACCGTGGGCTGGACCATCTGCGAGGTCTTGAGGGCGATGCTGCCCTGGTCGTCCCCCATGTCCGTCGGCGCGTACTTGGCCTTGAAGTCGGTCGAGTTGCCCGGGGCCAGGGTGTAGGGCAGGCGCGGCTTCTGGATGATGTGGAACTCCTGCGAGAGCCCCGTCTGCAGGTCGATGGACTCGATGATCTGGTCCTTGGAGCAGACGTTGTAGACGGTGAAGACGCGCTCGCGCGAGTTGCAGTTGATCTGGATGACGCCGAAGTCCAGCTCGTTGGGCGCGATGAGCAAGCACCCGGTCTGCGCGCTGCCGGCCAGCGCGACGCGCCCCTCGGGAGCGTCCTTGGACGAGATGTAGAACTCCACCGCGCCGGAGTAGGTGCGTGCGAGCTTCGGGCTGAAGCGCACTGGAATCTCCAGGGACTTGCCGCCCTCGATCTCGTAGTCGTTGATCGGGCCCTTCACAAGCGTGAAGGCCGGGTCGGTCCCGCGTGCGAACCCTAGTGTAGAAACCAAGCACTTGTCCGCCGGGTTGGTCGACTTGTTTCGGATGTTGAACGACAACTGCAGACTCTTGCCTGGCTCCACGTTTCCGAAGTTCACCTGCGGGGGAACAACGTCGTAGTCGCAGGGCGGCATGGTCACCCCGTTCGCCTCAAGCGGAACCACAGTCACTGGCGCGTACGGGTCGTTCGAGAAGATTTTCAGTTGCGCGAGCTTTCTCCCTGGAACCTTGGGAGCAAACTTGACCCTCAGATCGGCGTTCTGGTTGGCCTCAGTCCCCGTGCATGATCCAGGATTCACGCAGGGAGCGGCGAGCCCAGTTGGTGCGTAGCCTTCCGGCGGCCACTCAACCGAGAACTCGCTGTCCGACGGTTCGATGACAACCCGCTTTTCGAGCCAACAGAGGCCGCGAAGGCAGGTATTCCCGTTCACGCAGTCGGTGTTCTTCGTGCAAGTAATCGCCGAAGCGGAGTCTGGCTCCATCAGCTTCAGATTGTCGTCGGTGATCCCGACAACATTGGTCCCAACATTCGCGATAGTGATACGTCGCCGCTGGAAGGTGTCCACGGCGACCGAGCCGAAGTCCAAGCGCGTTGGCTGCACCTCGATCGCCGGGCCGCCGCCGATGCCATTGAGGAGGAAGTAGCCGGTGGGGCGCTTGGCGTCGTTGGAGGTGAACCGGAGCTTTGCTTCGTGCTTGCCCAGCACGCTCGGCCCGAAGGACAGCTTCA
Organism: uncultured Myxococcaceae bacterium; assembly: GCA_964485035.1. Lineage (GTDB taxonomy): Bacteria > Myxococcota > Myxococcia > Myxococcales > UBA5297 > CAZAIE01. The sequence goes on from CAZAIE010000001.1 coordinate 8,025, forward strand.
CCTTCGCCGACTGACGGGCCTCCACCACCAGCTCCACCTGCTCAGCGTCGTCCTTGGCGAACGCGTTGCCCTTCGAGGACTCCTGCTCGATGCCCAGCCCGCTGACGGTGATGGGGGTGTTCCCGAGGTTCTTGAAGGTGACCTCGCCCGGGGCCTTGGCCTTGCCGTCCTTGCTGGGGTTCACGTACCCGAAGTCCAGCAGGCACTCCCACTTCTCCTGGCCGGTCACGGGGTTCTTCACCAGCACCTTGGGCTCGCACTCCAGGACCTGGTCGACTCCCTGGCCGATGAGGGGGAGCACCACCGCACACATCGCCGGCTCGCTGATGGACAGCGCGGCCTGGTGCGGCCCCACGTGGTTCGGCTTGAACTCGATGGGGACGACGATGTCGCCGTGCTTCGGGACCAGCATCTTGCCGGGGGTGAAGTTCGTGAGGCTGAAGGTCCCCTTGTCGGACTCCGCGATGAGGCCCTCGACGTTGACCGTCCAGTCGAGCTCGGTGATGTTCTGGATCTTCACCTGCATGGGGAACGAGGTGCCCAGCGCCACCGAGCCGAAATCCACGTTCTCGACCGGGGTGACGACGCAGCCGCCCTTCACGCCGCGCCCGCTGAGGTTGATGACCAGCTCCGTGTTCTCGGACTGGGCGAGCTTCAGGCGGACCACGCCGGTGTGAGCCCCATCGGTCTTGGGCTCGAAGTAGAACGTGAGCTCCTGCTCCTGCTGGGCCTCGAGGTTGAAGTTTGTGATCTCGTAGTTGAACGAGACCTCGTCGAAGCCCGGGGCCTTCTCGATGGCGGTCACCTCCAGGATGCCGATCCCCAGGTTCTTCACCACGACCTTGCGCTCGACCCGCGTATCGACGAGCTGCGGCCCCCACTCGAGGGTCGTGGTCTCGACCTCACGCTTCCCGTCGATGGCGTCGTGCTCGATGATGGCGCCGCGCCCCTGAGCAGTCACAACAGGTGGATCGCCTTCGCATCCCTCGCAGCCGACGAGCAAGAGAAGCCCCGCGATCGCGGAAATAGCCAACCACTTGTTGTGGCGCATGTGTCACTCCCTCTGACGTGGCCTCGGTCGCCCCGTTGCCGGCCGGAAGATACAAGGCGCCCATTCTGGCGTCCGGGTGGGTGAGCGTCAAGCAACGAAAAAACCCGGGGTCTTGGCTTGCCGCTGTGCGGCTATACTCCCAGTCCGCATGCATCCAAGAGCCCTGTTGTTCGACCTCGATGGTGTCCTCGTTCGCAGCGAAGAGGCGTGGTTTCGGTCGGTTGAGGCCGCTGGAAGTCGCTTCCGCGGCACCCCCGTGACTCGCTCCGAATTCACTCCCACTTTTGGCCAAGGCACCTCGGCCGACATCCGGGTCTTCGGCTTGCGATGCACTCCCGCCGAGCTCGATGAGCACTACGTCGAGACCTTTCCCTGCTACGCGGACTCCGTCTGGGTCAATCCCGACTCGGGGCCGCTCCTGCAGACGCTGCGAGAGCGAGGGCATCGACTGGCGCTGGTGACCAACACCGTGTCGGCACTGGCCAGGGTGATCCTGGCGCAAGCGAAGCTGGCCTCGGCCTTCGACGTGCTGGCCTGTGCAGACTTGGTTCCCAGGTCCAAGCCAGCGCCAGACCTGCTGCACTACGCCCTGGAAGGCCTGAAGGTGCCTGCGTCCGAAGCCTGGATGATCGGCGACTCGCGTTACGACCGGGAGGCGGCTGCAGCAGCCCACGTCCACTTCGTAGGGCTGGGCCTCGATGGAGCCGCGCGAGTGGAGAAGCTGGGCGACCTCATGAAGCTCCTCGACCGATAGGCCGAGTAACCTCCCACTACACCGTGGTGAGCCGCTTCGACTCGCTGGGCTTCTCGGCCGGCTTCTCCTCGACCTTCGGGACCTCGGCGAGCGCAGGACGGGAGCCGCCGCCCGGGACGGCCGCAGCAGGGTAGTCCGGACGCGTGTGGTAGATGCCGGTGAGGGTCCGGTAGAACGCCCGGGCGATCTCGTTGAGATCGCGCAGCGTGAGGTCGCACTCGTCGAGCTGACCGTCGGCGAAGATGCCGTTGATGATCTTCTGGACCAGCGCCTGCAGCTTTGCCGGGGTGGGCTCCTGCATCGCCCGGGAGCTGGCCTCGACCGCATCGGCGATCATCACCAGCGCGGTCTCGCGGGTCTGGGGCTTCGGGCCGCCGTAGCGGTACAGCCCTTCTTCCACGGGTGACGTGTCCGGCTTGCCTTCCAGGTCCTTGGTCGCCTTGTGGAAGAAGTAGCCGACCAGCCGCGTGCCGTGGTGCTGCGGGATGGCGTCGGCGACCTGCTTGGGCAACTTGTACTGCCGGGCCATCTCCATACCGTCGGTGACGTGGCGCTTGATGATGAGCGCGCTCATCTGCGGCGCGAGCTTGTCGTGGCGGTTGTCGCCGCGCTGGTTCTCGCCGAAGTAGAGCGGGTTCTTGCCCTTCCCGATGTCGTGGTAGTAGGCGCACACCCTGGCCAGCAGCGGGTTCGCGCCGATGGCCTCCGCGGCTGCCTCCACCAGGCTGCCGATGATGATCGAGTGGTGGTAGGTCCCCGGGGCCTGGACGATGAGCTCCTTCAGCGCCGGGTGGTTCAGGTTCGCCAGCTCGAGCAGCTTGATGTCGGTCGTGTACCCGAACGCGGCCTCGACGAGCGGGGTCACGCCCATGACCAGGATGGGCACCGCCAGCGCGCCACTGAGGAAGCCGCCCGCGCACCCCACCGCGACGCTCCAGCCGTTGGGCTTGTTGGTCAGCAGCGCGAAGCAGATGACCGCGCACACGTTGGCGACGCCCGTGTAGAGCCCGGCCCGGAACAGCGCTGCCCGGTCGTTGGCGCGCGCCACCCGCGCCGAGGCGACCAGCGATCCCAAGAGCGCATAGAGCCCGAATTCCAGTGAGTTACCGACGAGAATGCCGACGAGACCCGAGAAGATGATGCTGAAGACCACCGCCGCCTCGGCCGTGAGCACGAAGCGGATGAGCATCGCCCCGGCGGCGAAGGGCGCGGCGTAGTAGAGAGCCTCTCCGCTGATCTGCGGGAAGCGGTCACGCAGGGCGTCGAAGATGGTGACGCTCAGGTTCACTAGCCCCAGCATCCCGACGACGGAGAAGGCCCCCAAGAGCGCGTCCTTCCGAGTCGGCCGGAACCGCCGCAGCGACGCCCGGGCGAACCCGTAGACGACCAGCACCACCAGCACTGCCACCAGGCCACCGCCGAGACGGACCAGCAGGCTCTCTTCGATCTTCGTCTGGCTGCGGATGGCACCGAAGATGACCAGATGCCGGTGCTCGATACGCTCGCCGTCGCCGATGATCTTCTCGCCCTTCTTGAGCTGGATGATCACCGGCTTCATGGAGTCCGACGCCGCCTGGCGCCGGCTCTCGGTCTCCTCGCGGTTGTAGCGGAGGTTGGCGCGCACCTCGCGGGAGGCGAGCATCGCCATCGCCCGGCGCAGCGACTGCGGCAGCTCGGTCGAGAGGTCGTTTGCCCAGCGCTCTGCGTCCTGCCGCACCTCAGCCTGGTCGCGGATGCCCGAGACGTCCGTGAGCACTTTCTCGCTCACCGTCTCGCCGCCGCTCTTCCGGCGCACGGTGATCCCCCGTCCGGAGGAGAGGGCAAGGGGCTCGCGGTACTCGGCGACCATCTGACCGGTCGCACGGGTGACCAGTCGCTCGGCCTCGCGTTGGATGTCCTCTCCGAAGCGGGCTTCGATGAAGGCCTTGAGTGCTTCGTCGTCGAGCTGCGTCTCCAAACGGCGATGCCACTCTTCCCGTCGCTCCAGCCAGACCTTCACCAGACCTTCAGGGACCTGGGACTCGTCTTTCCTGGCGGCTGGCCGCTTCTTGGGGTCCTCGGGGCGCGGCTCGACCTCGTGGGCCTTGAGCTTGACCTCCTCGGCCTTGCCGACCTCGCGCATGTACTGGAACGCCGAGCGGACCCGCTCGTGGGCCGACTCAGCGACCGTGACGTCGTAGTCATAGACCGGCAGGACCGCGTCCCGGGCCTCGGCTCTCTTCCGGCGTGTGGTCTCCTCGTCAGGGATGTCGTAGTCGCGGGTCGCCTTGACGACGGTGTTCGAGAACTGCCCGATGGAGTCGTCGCCGTACGGAATCCGCTGGCTGAAGAGCCCAGGGGTCAGGAGGTAGGCGCAGGCCAGCGCCACGACGCCCAGGACCAGGAGGTTGGCGCCCCGGTTCAACCACCGCGCCCGGCGGTCAGCTTGGGAGGGCGGACGCTCCAGTGTGGGCTCGGTCTTCCCGGTCACTGGACCGGGTTTCGCGGCATCCCCTCTGGTGTCGTTCGGAGGCATGGCCCTCAAAGGAAACGCCGCGCGGCGGCGCGGCGAGGCGGATCGTGGCCGATCCGCCCCCCATTTTCAACCTTCGCCGCCCTGCCCTCTTCCACGTCCTTGACGCAGCCCACCCACAAGGCGATACCCGACCCAATGGCGCGCTCCCACTTCGAGGACATGAAGGGTCCGCTCTCCCGGGCCCTACGCAAGGTCGCCGAGGCGGGTCCAGCCTCCGTGCTCGCTCCGGTCTGGGGCGAGGTCGTTGGCGCTGCCCTCTCCGAACGCTCTCGACCGGTCCTGCTCCAGGACGGCGTCCTCACCGTCGAGGCCGACCCGACGTTCATCGAGGACTTCGAGCGCGCCCGAGCGACCCTCCTCGAGCGGCTCAACGCTCGCCTGGGCCGCAACGCCGTCCGCACTCTCCGCTTCCTTCGCCAGGCAGGTCGCCGGTGACCCATGCCATCCTGTTCGCGCTGCTTCTCGGTGCCGCTCCGCCCCAAGCGACGTGCGACTCGCTGACCGACGAGCGAAGCGCCCTCGCCTCTTCGATCGTCCAGGCGTACCGGACGGCGAAGCAGGAAGCGCCCAGGGCCGACGAGATGCTGAGCCGCGCTGCGATGTTCCTGGCCGAGCAGGCCGTGCGGAGTTCAGTCCACGCTGCCACGGGCTCAGAGGCGCTGGGGAGGACCCTGTCCGCCGCGGGTGCGTGGGATCCGCCGCCGCGGGCGGTCGCGGTCCGGGCGACGCCGCCAGCGCACGCCTTCGCGACTCTCGGAGCGAGGAATGACCTGGCCTCCACCCCAGCCAGTCACTTCGGGCTGGGCTGCGCAACCAACGCCTCGGGGTCGGCGGTGGTCGTGGCGCTGTTCACCGAGCGCAAAGCCTGGCTCGAGCCGTTCCCCCGCGAGGTCGAGCCCGGAGTCGCGCAGATGCTCCGCGGCGAGCTGACCTTCCCGCGCTACGACGCGCAGGTCTTCGTCACCGGGCCCAAGGGCACCACCCGCCACCGCTCGCTCGCGACCGAGGCCCGGAACCGCTTCGCCGTCCGGGTCCCGTTCCCCGAGCCGGGTCGCTACACCGTCGAGGTCGTCGCGCAGAGCGTGAAGGGTCCCGAGGTGGCCGCGCTGTTCCAGGTCCAGGCAGGGCCTGAGACGCCCTCGACTCCCCGCGCGGTCGACGCGCGCAGCGACCCCCTGGACGACGCCCAGGCGACGGCGGCGGTCCTCTCCGCCATCAATCACCGGCGGCGCGCCGCGGGGCTTGCGCCGCTCGCCAGGAGCAGCCTGCTGGACACCCTGGCCGCCGACCACTGCGCCGAGATGGCGAGGCTGGGCTACTTCGCCCACGTCTCGCCGATCCAGGGCGACGTCGCGGCGCGGGCCCGGAAGGCCGGGTTCCGCTACGTGCGCATCACCGAGAACCTGGGAGAGGCCTCCGGAGCGCTGGAGGCCCACCGATTGATCGAGGCGTCGCCGGGCCACCTCGCCAACGTGCTCGACCCCGGGGTGGAGCTGGCAGGCATCGGCGTCTCGCGGGTGCAGCGTGGCGGGCTGTCCAACGTCCTGGTGACCGAGGTCTTTGCCCGGCCTGCGCCCTGAGGGTGCTATCGTGTCCGCGTCTTCCGGACGATCGTGAGGCAGCGGTGGCGAGCGGTTCCCTGGTTCCAGGCGAGTGGGTCCCGAGCAGGCTGCTGCTGTACCGCGCGTTGCTCGCCTCGCCCTCCTTCGACCTCGCAGCCTGGGTCGACCCGCTGCTGATCGGCCTGCCCTTCCGCCTCGGTGAGTCCACGGCCGAAGCGACCATCCCCTTCGCCTTCGACGACGACTTCAACGACCTCGCCGAGGTCGCGGTGGACGACCTCGCCGACCTGTTGCGGCGCCGCCGCGATCCTCCACCTGCCGGACTCGACCTCGACGGCTCGGCCCGCCGGCTGCCCCCCGCGACCTCGTCCCTGGGCGGCTTCCCCGAGGGCTCGCTGGCCCTGCCCATCGCCGCGCGGGTGCTGCGCCTGGACGCTGGCTTGGACTGCGGAATCGTCGAGGGCTGGGTCCCGCGCGGCCATGGCGGTCCCCTGCTCGAGCGGCTCTCGGCGCTCTACGGACGGCTGCTCGAGGAGGACCTGCGCACGGGCGGGGGCGCGGCCCACCTCGCGCTCGGGCTCCTGGGAACGCTGGGCCACCTCGAGTCGAAGAAGGTCCGCGCCAAGGGGCTGGTCACCCGCGCCCTCACGCCGGAGAAGCTCGACCACACCCTCGGCGCCGCGCTCTTCGGCCTGGTCGAGGGAGCGCTCGAGCGGGCCCTCTGCTCACGCAGCGGGGTTCCCGCGGCGCTCGAGCTCCAGGCACGCGCCCTCCTCTGCCCCCTGGCCTTCGTCTCGACGCGGCAGAAGGCCATCCAGGCGGAGGTCAACGCCTGGGGCCTGCCGGAGTCGTTCGCCGAGGCCGCCGACCGGGTGTGGCTGGCGCTGCTCGAGGAGAACCCCAACCCGCGCGCCGCCGAGCAGCGCATCACCGCCGCCTTCCTCGACCTTCCCGAGCTGCGGGCGCGCGCCGCGAGCGCCGGGGCGATCCTGCTTGCCCGCAAGCGCGCCTTCGACTGGCTGGCCTGCTACGACGGCATCGACCCCGAGGTGAGCGCCGCAGTGGGCGCCTTCGCCCGCTCCGAGGCGACACTGTGCGCGACGCTGCAGGAGCCCAAGGGTCTGCTCCAGCGCCTGCAAAAGCTCTCGAAGAGCCTCAAGCCGGACGCCGCCGGTGACGCTGCCACCGCCGCGCTCGTCGAGAGCCTGCGCCGCGGGCCCGAGCGCGACGATGCGGTCCGGGAGGTCGCCGCGGCCTACGTGGTCCTGGCCTTCGACCGCGTGACCGTGGGAGCCATCGACCGGGCGCGCAGCCGCCTCAAGGACCGGCGCCTCGAGTACCCGCGCGAGCGGCTGGTCGCCGACTACCTCGCGGGCCGCCTGTACCGCCTCTCCGCCGACGGCAAGCCCATCCGCCGCGCGCTCTCGCGCAAGACGCAGGGCCACCTCTTCATCGACCTCAAGGGCTTCACACAAAGGACCTACCGCGCCAAGGAACTGGTGATGGCGGAGTTCTTGCGCACCGAGTTCTACGAGCCCATCCTCGCCGCGGCGGCGCGCCGGGCCGAGGGGCTGGGCGGCGAGCGGCTGCTGACCCTGCAGAACCTGCTCGGCGACGCCGCGGTCTTCTCCGGCCAGATGCCGGCGCTCGTCGAGCTGGCCCAGGACATCCAGCGCGCGTGCCGGGCCTACGCCGAGAAGCTGCGCGCGCGCACCGGCTCCGACGGCCGCGACCTGGACGCACGCCGGGCTGAGGTCGAGACCCGGCTGCGCGGCGAGTTGGACCGGCTGCGAGGCGACGCGGCGATCATCGAACGAGAGATGCAGGCGCAGCGGGCCGCGCCTTCGGCCCAGCTCGAGCAGCAGCTCTTCGGCACCCTCGCCCAGCGGATCGCCGACCTCGACGCGCGCCGGCACGACGCCCTGCAGCGCGGCCGCATCCCCGACGCCCAGCGCGCCGAGGAGGCCGCCGCGGCGATACGCCAGCGCGAGAAGGACCTCTTCGCCCGCGTCGAGCCGCTGTTCGGGGCCGCGCGTGATCAGCTCATCGCCGACTTGGTCCTCGCCGAGGACCGCACGCGCCTGCGGGAACTCGAACGGCGCGCCGCGGAGACCCGTGCCTGGGCCCAGGGACAGCTCCGGGCGCTCGAGGAAGAAGCGCGCTCCACCCGGGGCGGCGGACTGGAGGCGGGACTCTTCATCACCTTCGGCGCCAACGCCGAGGTGGCCACCATGTCCGAGGCGAGCTTCGGGCCGGTGAAGGTGGCCATCGCCGAGAAGATCAACGAGGCGGCCCGCGGCACCGCCCGCAACGGCATCATCAAGAGCAAGCTCGACGCGCTGCTCGGACGCGCCCGCGCCCAGCGCAACAACCCGCGCCTCGACCTGCCCTTCCGCGTCTACGTGGACTCCGCGAGCAACCTGCTGCTCCCGACCGAGCTCACCGAGATGATCGACACGGCCGTGCGCGAGCGCGATCCGGGCAGGGCTCGAGAAGCCGCGCGCGGGGTCGCGGAGATGGTCCTGCGCGACCTCGCCCGGGCGATGGGCATGGGAGACGGCCAGCAGGCGGAGGCGCTGACCACGCTGAGCGACATCTACAACACCGGCGAGGCGCTCTCAGGGGAGGCCGCGGCGGCCTACCTCACGCAGACCGCGCCCGGGCGGGTGTGGTTCCGCAAGGTGCTCGCGACCGAGGACCTCGACCCCGAGTTCCACGAACTCTTCCTTTTCCTGCAGGACTCGCTCGAGCTGGCAATCTCAGTCCCGGCGGACGGCGACGCCGATCGGGCCATCGTGTTCCGGCGCGCGGGGCAGGTGCAGTTCCGGGGCTTCGAGGCCAAGTCGCCGACGTCGGTCTGGGAGCTGCTGCGCGCCGACTCGCCGTTCGCGCTCTTGCTGGCCCAGAAGCACGTCCCGCTCTGGGCAGCCGAGGCACGAGAGCAGCCGCCGGGCGAGCTTCCGACCTGAGGTCGGGATTGGTCCGATCCTGCCGCTTCGTTCGTCCAAACCAGACACTCGGCCAACGCGAAGGGGCCCGTTGCCGGGCCCCCCTGCTTCACCGTGTAGCTGTCCTGCCGCTCGCTACGCCATGCGGCGCTGCGTGGCATACATCTCGATGCCCTTGCGCGCCTCGGCCTTGTTGGTCGCGGGCGCAGTGGCGACGCAGTACAGCGGGCAGCGGACACAGGTGAAGCTGTTCCACCCCTTCTTGACCGCCTCGTCGAGGCAGTCGTCGTAGTGGTTGCAGAACAGATTCCTCTGGAACTCCACCGAAGCGTGCTTGCCGCTCGGCTCAGGGTTGATCGTGTTCTGCAGCTCGCTGGGGAATGGCTTCATTGTCGACCTTCTCCTTGTCCCCCGGTTCGCTCCCGGCCTGCTTCCGTTCGCACACCTCCACCACTGGTCGCCCCCCCGGGCGGCTGTCTCTTCCCCGACCTTCCGGATTCTCTTCCGGCGGGTGGTGCATCCAGCGTGACGTCCGACGTCTCTGCAACACGTCCGGCCCGCCACGTCTTCCTGCTCCCGACCCCTGCCTCAAAGTTCACGTCGAACAGCCCGGCAATACTGCTTGACACAGAAAGCCAAAGTCAACTCGTCGCCCCCCTTGGGTACCGCTAACGACGGGGGAGTGCAGCGACAGAGCGGTATTATCGGCGGCCACTTCCCATGGTTGCTTCCGCTCCGATCTTTTTTCTCGCCGCCCTGGCGGGGGCGCCCGCGTCGAGCGGCGATGCCCTCCAGAAGGCACTGGGCTTCTTCAAGTCGCAGGACTTCGCCGCGGCGGCCGCGACGCTCGCACCCGGCAAGGGCGGGCAGCGGTGCGGTCCCCCGCTCGAGTCCTACTGCGCCTACTACCGGGGGGAGGCGCTGTTCTACGCCGGACGCTTCGAAGAGGCGGCCGGGGAGTTCCGCGCCGCCCGGAAGCTCGAGGAATCCGCGGCCACCGTGGGCCCGCTGGTGAACAGGGCGCTCTCGCGCGAGGGCGAGGCCCACTGGCGCGCCGGAGCCGCAGCAGAGGCCGTCGAGTGCCTGCGCGAGGCCGTGAAGACCGAACCCACGCCCGAGCGACGCCTCTCGCTCGCGGAGGCGCTCGTCGCCGAGGCCCGAACGGGGTTCCCTGCCGAAGCCGTGGCCGAGTGGCGGCGGCTGTACGTCGAGCACCCTGAGCACCCGACCTCGGAGCTCGCGCGACAGAGGCTCGAGGACGCCAAGGCGCTCACGACGCTGAAGGTGACAGACCACCTCTCACGCGGGGAGCGACTCCTCGCGGTCGGGCTGCCCGGGCGCGCCCTGCCCGCCATCCACCGCGCGATGGGCCAGGCGAGGACACCCGGAGAGGAGTACCGGGCGGAGCTGGCGCTGGGGCGGATCATGTCCGGGCTGCGCGAGGGAGAGCGTGCCGAGGCCCACTATCGGGCGGTAGCAGTTCCGGAGGCCCCGAAGGGCCTGCAGATCGACGCGCTGCTCGCTCTGGGGCGGGCAGCGATGGCCCGCGGCGCCGCGAAGGAAGCAGCAGAGCGGCTGGACGACCTCGTGCGCCGGTTCCCGACCGATCCCGGGGCCGACGAAGCGGCGTTCCTCTCGGCTTGGACCCGGTTCAACACCGGGGACTACGCCGGCTGCGCCGAGCGGTTCACGCCGTTCGTCGCCGAGCGGGGCAAGTCGAAGCGCGGCGACGAGGGGCTCTGGTACCTGGGGCTCTGCCGCCGGCTCGCCGGAGATGCCAAGGGCTCGGACGAGGCGCTGGTGGAGTTGGAGAAGGCCGGCACGCGCTGGGCGGCGCAGGCGCTGTACTGGCGCGCCCGGAACGCAAAGGGACCGAAGGCCCAAGAGGGGCTGTACCGACAGGCCGCGCGTCGGGCACCGGCGTCCTGGTACGCGCTGCTGGCACGGCGCCGGCTCGCCGAGCTGGGCGTGGCCGACGAGCCCTGGGGAGCACAGGCGGCCGAGGCCGCCGCGGCGAGCTTCGTGGGAGAGCGTGAGGAGCGTGCAGCGCTGCTCGCGCGCATCGGGCTGGCGTGGGATGCGGCCGCGGAGATGACGGTCGCCGTGAAGGCCGTGAAGAGCCCCGCGGACGCAGAGAGGCTGGCGGCGGCGTGCGCGTCGATGGGGCTCTGGGGAAAGGCGTACCAGGTCGCGAACGCGCGGCTGTGGGGCCTGGCTTTCGATCAGAAGAAGCCCGCAGCGCTGGGGATGCTCTACCCGCGGGCGCATGCCGAGGCGGTGCGGTCAGCCGCAGCGGTCGTGGGACTCGACCCCCACTTCGCGTGGGCGATCATGCGACGCGAGTCGGCGTTCGACCCGCTGGCGCTTTCCACCGCGCGGGCATTCGGGCTCATGCAGCTGCTCGCGCCGACCGCGACCAAGATTGCCCACCTGGCGGGCGAGCCAGAGCCGGACTTCGAGGCGCTGCAGCGGCCGGAGCGAATCCTCCCGCTCGCGACTTGGTACCTGGCCGAGCTGACCGGGCGGTTCGGACACGCGGCGCTGGCGGCGGCGGCCTACAACGGCGGGCCCAATGCGGTCACGCGCTGGCTGGGAGACCGGGGAGGACGGCCGCTGGACGAGTTCGTGGAGACCATCCCCTACAAGGAGACGCGGCTCTACGTGAAGAACGTCCTGGCCGACTACTTCGCCTACCGCGCCCTCTGGGGAGCGACCGAGAAGGCGCTGCCGTTCCTGGATGAGTTGCCGGAGGCGAAAGCAGGCGCGGCGTTCTGAACCTGACAGCCGTCTTGATGGCCGCTCGGTAGCGTCCCGTGAAAGCAGCGGAGGGTCCTTCCAACTCGAAGGACCCTCCGTGCTCACTCGAATGCCGCTCTCGCTCAGGGGTTCGTATACGTCGTCCGCGCCCCCATCGAGCCGGACGGATCCGGTCGGTCCGCAAACACGTCCACGATGACCATCTTCCCGTCCCCGTTGGTGTCGTCGACCGTGAAGCCGCGGTTGGTCAGCGGGAACTCCTCCGAGGCCCCCCAGCCGTCGTCGAGCTTTCCGATCGTGTACTTGTAGTTCACCGCCGTGAGCGGTGGCACCAGCAGCCGGAAGGTCCAGTAGTTGTCCAAGGCCGTCGCGTCGCCGAGGGTAGTCCCGTCGTCCGACATCCCGATGGAGTTGGGCTTCCAGTTCCCCAACTCCGCGAGGCTGCCCACAATGAACGCCTTCCCGGTGCCGGCCGGCGGCGGCGGGTTGTCGATGGGCTTCACCGCGGTGAGCGGCAGCTTGGTCCCGGTGGCGTCGAGGATGAACGTGACCTCGACCATGCGCGAGCGGTCCTGGAAGAGCACCGTGGCGTTCGCGTTCGGGAAGCGATCCAGCTCCGCGGTGCTCGAACCCGCGGTGACCACCATCTCCAGCGGATCCATCGTTGCGGGCGTCGCGGAGTAGAGGAAGTTGAGCGCCGCATACGGGATGCCCACCTCGAGGACGTCGGTGCTCGCCGCAGTGGCGAACCCGACGGTGATGGTGGCCTCGGCCGCCGGTGCAGCCCACGCACCGTCCGCGACGGCCGCAAGCTTGGCGACGGGCGCCGTCCCGGAGAAGTCGATGGTGACTTCACGGGCCGCGCCGCCCGCAGTCATCGCGATGGCCGCGCCGGTCCGGGTCTTGGCCAGGAACGGGTCCTGGACCACCGGGGTCGCCAGGTGCTTCTGCGAGAAGTACAGCCGGACCTGGAAGTCGGTCCCCACGCGGGTCGCGAGGTTCTCGTTCATGCGCAGGCCCACGTTCACGCCGGTCGCGCTGACCCCGTGGTAGACGACGCCGAGCACGTCCTTCGCGCTGGGCCAGCTGGGGCAGCTCACCCGCTTCCGCCGCGCCGCGGTGGAGCACCACACCGCCTACCTCTACCTGTCGCCCGCGATGATCGGCATGCTGGTGCTGGTCTTCATCCCGGTGGTGTACGGCATCGTGCTCGGCTTCATGGAGCGCCGGTACAACCTCTTCGAGTTCGCGGGGCTCTCGAACTACGCGACCATCCTCGGCGACTTCAACGTCACCCACCCGCAGAACTTCTACTTCAAGCTCGCGGTCACGGTGGCCTGGACGGTCATCAACGTCTCGCTGCACGTGAGCATCGGCCTCTTCCTGGCGCTCTTGCTCAACGACCAGATGCTCAAGGCCCGCGGCTTCTTCCGCGCCATCCTGGTCATCCCCTGGGCGCTGCCGAACTACATCACCTCGCTGATCTGGAAGGGGATGTTCCACAAGCAGTTCGGCGCGGTGAACTTCTTCCTCGAGGGGCTGGGCGTCGAGCCGGTCGCCTGGTTCCAGAACTTCGGGACCTCGTTCACCACCAACGTGGTGACCAACACCTGGCTCGGCTTCCCCTTCATGATGGTCATCTCGCTGGGGGCGCTGCAGAGCATCCCGGCGGACCTCTACGAGGCGGCCGAGGTGGACGGCGCGACGCGCTGGCAGCGCTTCTGGAACATCACCCTGCCGCTGCTGCGGCCGGCGCTGGTCCCCGCGGTCATCGTGGGCACGGTGTGGACCTTCAACGCCTTCAACATCATCTACCTGGTGAGCGGTGGCGCCCCCAACGGCGCGACCGACATCCTCATCACCGACGCGTTCCGCTGGGCGTTCGAGCGCGACCGCTACGGCTACGCTGCGGCGTACTCCACGCTCATCTTCCTGGTCCTCATCTTCTTCACGCTGGCCACCAACCGCCTCACCAAGGCGACGAAAGGGGCCTACGAATGAGCAGCGCGACCCCGCTGGAGAAACGCCCGTTCCGGCTGGAGGACGCGGCCAAGCTCATCTTCCTGAGCCTGTTCTCGCTCTTCACCGTCTACCCGGTGCTGTGGGTCTTCAAGATGGCCTTCTCGCCGGCGCAGGGGTTCGACTCCTCGCTGAACCCCATCCCCTCGAACCCCTCGCTGTCCAACTTCGCGCACCTGTTCTTCGAGCGGCCGTTCGTCACCTGGCTGTTCAACAGCGCGCTGGTGAGCGCGGCGACGACGCTCCTGGGCGTGTTCCTGGCCTGCACCGCCGCCTACGCGCTCAGCCGGTTCCGCTTCCCGGGGCGGGCGACGATGATGCTGTCCTTCCTGGTGACCCAGATGTTCCCGGGCGTCCTGATGATGATCCCGCTGTACCTCATCATGGACACCCTGGGGCTGCTGGACCTGCTCGTCGAGGTCCGCGTACCACGTGCCGTTCGCCGGGTCCTGTGCGCGCGCGATGAGCCACTCGGTCCCCGCCCGCGCCAGCTCGAGCAGCGACTCGTCTCCGGTGAGCATGTAGCCGATGGAGTACGTGAAGACCTGCCGACCGATCATCCGCGGCTTGCGGTCCGTCGCCACCACCCGGCCGTCCATGCCGCGGGTCGTGGGGAAGTTGCCGACGGGGCTGCCCTTGGCCACGTTCATGGTCCAGTACGGCAGCAGCTCGTCGGTCAGGTGCTGCGTCCAGAACTGCGGCGTCAGCTTGGTGAGCGGGAAACCCGTGTCGGGGGCCCCGGCGTCCGGCTCGGCTGCGGCGTCGGGCGCACCCCCCGCATCGGGCGCGTCACCCGCGTCGCTGACGACCTGCGCGGCGTCCTCGCCCGCAAGGCTCGCATCCAGCTCGACGTCCTTGGGGTTGCAGGCGACCAGCCCGAGGAGGAGCGCGAAGACCAGCGACCAGCGCAGCAGGAGACGGGGGTTCATCCGCGCTCACCATCCAGTCTGCGGTGAAGGTCATCCAACCTGCCGGACAGCTCCCGGGACCGCAGACCCAGTTCCGTCCGGCCTTGCTCCAGATGCCACTGTGACGGTAGCGCGCCCGCGGGGCCTGCGCTGCCTCCTCAAGCCCCCATCCCCACCGCCCGCCCGATGGCCGCGACGATGGCCTCGCCATCGCGGCGCACCGTCGACTTCCCGACCCCCTTCACCTTCTCCAGCTCCTCGCAAGTCCGCGGCAGCCGCCTCGCCAGCTCGAGGATGGCCTCGTCCCCGTAGATCTTGAACGGGGGTCGGTCCGCGGCCTGCGCCCGCTCCTCACGCAGCAGGTACAGCCTCCGCACCACCTCGCACGACGCCGGCTCGAGCCCACGCACCCCGCGGATCTTCCGGTACCCCTCTGGATCGAACCGCTTGGGGCGCGGCTCGCACGCGGCCTGTCGCTGGAACAGCTTCTGCGCCGCGGCAGCCCTGCCCTCCGCCTGCAGCCGCTCCCCGAGCCGGTCCCGCAGCGGCAGGAGATAGCGCGTGTCGGTGTGCGCGTAGGCGAGCTGCTCCGCGCTCAGCGGCCGCCGTCCCCAGTCCGAGCGCTGGTGCTCCTTGGCGAGCACCACCCCGAACTCCCGACGGACCAGCGCCGCGAGCCCCAGCTCCGGGCAGCCCAGCACCTTCGCCGCCAGCATGGTGTCGAACAGCCGCGGAAAGCGGACCCCGAAGTCGCGCTTCAGCGTCCGCACGTCGTAGTCCGCCGCGTGCGTCACCAGCTCGAGCCCCTGGGTCGCGAAGAGCGACCGCAGTGCCGGTCCCAGCTCAACCTTGAGCGGGTCGAGCGCGTAGTCCGCCTCGCGCGTCGAGACCTGCACCAGGCAGACCCGCTCGAAGTACGCGTGGAAGCTGTTGCTCTCGGTGTCCAGGGCGAGCGCAGGCTCCGCCGCGAGCCGCGGCAGGAGCAGCGCGAGCGCCTCCGCGGTCTCGATGAGCTGCGTGGGCCGCTGTGGCTCCATCGCGGCCTCCGGCCTACGCCCGCCGCCGCGCCTGGTACGCCACGGCGATCTCGCCCGCGACGCGCGCGTTGCCGGCCAGGAGCGCGAGGTTCGCCTGAAGGCTCTCGCCGCCCGTCCGCCGCGCCACCTCACCGAGCAGGAAGGGCGTGACCGCCTTGCCCTTCACGCCCATCGCGGCCGCCTCGCGCAGCGCGTCCTCGATGGCCTGGCCCACGACCTTCGGGTCCGCTTCGGCAGCCGCCGGGATGGGGTTCGCGAAGATCACCCCGCCCTCCCCCAGCGTGTCGAAGCGCGCGTGCAGCAGCGCCGCCGCCGCCGCCGGGCCGTCCACGCGGTGCTCCAGCGGCAGCCCGCTCTTGCTGGTGTAGAACGCCGGCAGCTCGTCGGTGCCGTAGCCCACCACCGGCACGCCGAGCGTCTCCAGCATCTCCAGCGTCTTCGGCAGGTCGAGGATCGCCTTGGCCCCGGCGGTGACCACAGCGACGCGGTAGCGGGCGATGGCCGAGAGGTCCTGCGAGATGTCGAAGGTGCGTTCCGCCTCGCGGTGCACGCCGCCGATGCCGCCGGTGGCGAACAGGGGGATGCCCGCCGCGTCGGCGATGGCGCAGGTGGCCGAGACCGTGGTCGCGCCCCAGTGCCGGGCCGCGACGCAGCTGGCGAAGTCGCGCACGCCCACCTTCTTGGTCTTGGTCTTCGGGTCCACCAGCTGGTCGATCTCCTGCGCCGTGACGCCCGCGCAGGGCACACCCGCGATGATGGCCGTCACCGCGGGGATCGCCCCGGCCGCGCGGACCGCCGCCTCACACGCGCGCTGCGACTCCAGGTTGTGCGGCGGGGGCAGCCCCTGCGCCAGCACCGAGGACTCCAACGCCACCACCGGCCGACCGTCCGCCAGCGCCGCCGCCACCTCTTCCGAGAGCCGAACCGCTTCCTTGCGCATGTGTGCCTCACTGTCGTTTTTGGACGCACATACCTACCCGACCGATGCCGGGAAGTACACGCGAGTCGTCGTGGCCCCGGAGGGGGGAAGGACCTGACGAGGAGCGCGCGACGCGCTATCCTTCCGCGCACTCACGACACCGCCGCAGGAGCCCCATGTCCGCCAGCGTCGCGAATGAGTTCGAGCACCGGATGTCGCGGTACGCCCATGAATTGAAAGACTTTTTGGAGCGGCTGCCCCGGAACTTGAAGCGCGGGAAGATCGAACAGGCGAAGGAGCAGTGCCAGAAGTTGGTGGACGAGCTGCCGCACGCCAAGGAAGAGGCGTCGTGGGCGGCATCGTGGGCGAAGTTCCGGGCGGCGCTGGTCGAGCTGAACCGGTCGCTGGACGGCAAGACGGCCAAGGCCTACGTGCAGACCAAGTACGACGAGGCCGCGCGCGCCTACGAGCACTGGGTGGCGACCCGCCGGGCCGCCTCGAAGACCGGCGAGCAGAAGATGGCGAACCTGGGGGCGCTCAAGCCGCTCATCGGGGCGCGGTCGACCTTCCACATGAGCTCGGGACTGGTGTGCTTCGTCCTGTACCAGTTCCTGCTGACGCGCTGGCAGGCCGAGCTGGTGCTGCTCTCGGTGCTGGGCGTCTTCGGCGCGCTGGAGCTGACCCGGCGGTTCTCGGGGAGGTGGAACAAGTTCCTGACCGACCGCGTGTTCCACTCCATCGCGCGCCCGCGCGAGTTCTACAAGGTGAACTCCTCGACGCTGTACGTCGCGGCGCTGGCGCTGCTGACCCCGGTGTTCAGTCGCGAGGCGGTGCTCTGCGGCGTGCTGATCCTGGCGTTCGGAGATCCCGCGGCCGCGTGGATCGGCCGGCGCTGGGGCCGGGTGAAGCTGTACCAATCCAAGAGCGTGGTCGGCTCACTGGCGTTCGTGGTGACGGGCACGCTGGTGACCACGGCGTTCCTGGCGATCTTCTACTCGCACCTGTCCCTGGAGCAGCGCCTGCTGGCGTCGGTCATGGCGTCGGTCGCCGGCTCGGCGGCAGAGGTCTTCAGCCACCGGCTGGATGACAACCTGACCATCCCCATCGCATCGGTGCTGGTCGCGGCGCTGTTTCTCTGAGTCGAAGCGAGAGACGAAAGTCGGACGCGCGGGACGCCCGCCGCCACAGTGCTCCATTCGTGCTCGCTACGACGCCCACTTGCCGCACTTGACGCAGTTTTCCTTCTTCGACCCGAAGCCGCAGTCGCTGCAGACGAACGCGGGCTTGCCCTGCGAGCCCACCCACTTGCCGCAGCGCACGCAGTTGTCCTGCTTGGAGCCGAACCCGCAATCCCCGCACGTCCGCGCCGGGATCTTCGTGGAGCCCATCCACTTCCCACACTTGGCGCAGTTGTCCTTCTTCGAGCCGAAGCTGCAGTCGCCGCAGAGCTGCGCCTTGTAGTGCGCCGCATAGGTCTTCCCCGCGATCGAGAGCGCCGCGGGCACGAAGATCATGCTGGTGAGGAACTGCCGACGGGTGGTTGCCATTGCCTTCCCTCCTCTTGCGCCCCGGTTCGGGCGGGCTCAACGCAGGCGCAGCAGCCCCTTGGGGGACAGCCCGCTGGTCTTGCCCCAAGGTTCCGGCGCATTCCCGGATTCGGGAGCAATCGACGAGGTGTCGACCCGCTCGATGGTCGAGGAGTTGTCGCGCACCCCCAGCACCACCCCCTGCCGCAGCTCCTCCATCCAGTCGTAGGGACCCGCGACCGCCAGGCGCCCTGCCCCGCCCGCGTGCTGGTGCCACGTCCGCGCCGCCACCGCGAAGCCGCTGCTGAACACCGCCAGCATCCCCGTGGGGGTCCCAGTCTTGTCCACGTGCTTCAGCGAGAAGATGAAGCCCCCGGCCGAGAGCGGCGCCGCCGAGTAGGCTCCCTGGACGGTGCAGGCCTCCGAGTCCGCGTCCCGGTACTGCGCCGACGCCTTGTCCGAGCCGTCCGACGACGAGGGCGACAGGCGCAGGTACGAGGAATCCGCCGTCGCTCCTGCCACCACCATGCCCTCGAGCGGCGCGAGGCCCGCATACCCCGGCGCGATCCGGTCGGTCGTGACGTCCGTCAGCCGCCACAGCTCGGCGTCCGCCTGCCCGCGCCCGGTGGTCACGAAGAGCGTGGTCCCCAGGGCGGCCATGGCGCGGATGACCTTGCTCCCGAGCGCCGTCGCGAGCTCCGGGTAGTCGCGCAGCCGGTTCCCCTTCAGGTCGTAGACCGCGACCGCCGCGTTGGCGCCGTCGAGCCCGCCCACCGCCACGCCATCGCTCATCCGCGCGAGGGCCCGCGGGCTCTTCATCCCCGCGAGCGTGAGCGAGCCCGCCTGCTCCCCCCCGCTGTCGAAGACCACCACCCGGCTCGAGGTCGCCTGGTCGACGACCCACAGGTTGCCCGCCCACCGCGTCTCCAGCTGCCGCACGGTGCACGCGTCCGGGTCGTCCAGGTACGAGAGCGTGACGAAGTGCGTGACGGTGGTGTCGCGGAAGTCCACCGGGAGGGGCTTGTCCCTCAAGAGCTGGATGCGCACCTGCCCGGTCGTCGCGTCCTGCTTCACCCCGAAGGAGAGGTCCACCGAGGACCGCAGCGGCTTGAAGGCCACCTCGCGGCCGCCGCTGGGGAGGCTGCACTCGAACTCGGCGATCTCCTTGACCAGGTTCTGCGGCACCGCCCCGGTGACCGGCGCGCAGCTGAACTCGGGCCCGGGCCGCTTGCAGACCGGGGCGACCACCGCCGCGTCGGACGGGTAGCCGCCGTCCGCGCCGTAGATGTCCTGCGGGCAGCCGGTGAGGAGCGCGAGGAGGGGGAACGCCGCCAGTCGAAGCATCTTGGCTAGAGACCCGGGGTGGTCAGGCGGACCAGCCCCGCGCCCACCGGCATGTAGTGACCCTGCGGCCCCACGTCCCAAGGCGGGGTGATCTCCTTGAGCGTCGTCATGTCGAAGCGCCGCACCAGGATGTTGCCCACCGTGTTGCCGTACGCGCCCAGCGCCAGGTACTCGGCGCCGTGCACCGCGAGCGCGGTCATCTCCGGGTAGGAGCTCTTCCCCTCGCCGACCTGCTCCACGCCCAACGTGGGGTTGAGCAGGTAGAGGGGATCGCCGTTGGTGCTGTCGCCGTTGATGCCACAGAGCAGCCGCGCGTCGGGAAGGCCCAGCAGCGCCGAGTAGTTGGCGAAGCCGTTGTTCTCCGCAAGCACGCAGCCGCTGCTCACGTAGGTCTTCTCGTCGAAGAGGCAGATGCTGCGCCGCTCGCTGGAGGACACGGCCATCTTCCCGTCGGTGCGCCGGGCGATGCTGGTGAACACCCAGGGGTTGTTGGTCTCGGGGCTGGGAACGAACTGCCGCAGCTCACCCGTCCCCGGGTTGAACACCGCGATGCCCCACACCTTGTTCTCGCGCGCGCCGGTGACCCACAATTCGCCCAGCGACGAGACCGCCATCTGCCGCGGACCGACACTCCCGAACGTCCCCGTGTCGTCCCAGATGGGCACGTAGCCCTTCCATCTATCGGTGGCCTCGAACGAAGCGGGGGCCTGCTCCACGCCCTGCCGGTTGAAGACCTTGATCGCCTTGGTGGACATCGACGAGACGGCGATGTCCCCAGACGGCAGCATTCGCAGGTCCGAGACGCCCTTGATGCCCGTCTGCCCGACCACATTGCGCAGGTACGCGCCGTCGGAGAGGTGGACGAAGATGCCAACCCCGCCCGTGGAGGTCCCGTCGCCGATCCAGTAGTTGCCCAGGACCGTGACCGTCGCCGTGCCCTCGCCGTACTCGCTGGCCTTCGCCGCGTTGCGCACGCGCACGTTGATGGTCACGACCGTGTCCGGGAAGTTCGTGGGGTGCACGTAGCCGGGCTTGCCGGTCGAGAGCGAGAAGAGCACCTGCCCCACCTGCGAGCCGTTCGCGAGTTCGATGCCAGCGGAGGGACTCGCCGTCAGCTCGGGCATGCTCAGCGACTTGCCGCCCGAGTCGATGTTGCAGTTGATGCGCACCTGGGTGTTCACCGGGACCGCGGCCGGAACCGGGTCACAGGTCACCACGATGCCGCTCGAGCCGCCGCCGCCGTCGCGCCGCGTGCCGCCGTCGCCTTCCTCGATGGGCTTGTTGGGATCGCCGGTGTCGGGACCGTCGGCGGTCCCGCCGCAGTTGCAGCCCACGAAGGTGGTGACGAGAATGGCCAGCCCAAGGAGTCGAACAGTCATCATGGCCTCGCGAGTATATCCCCGCCCCGCAACGGTCCCGGAACTCATCCTTGCTTCCACTTCGAAGTTCCGCCAAGCGCTTCTTGCTGGGGCCCGGCTGCCCTTCCGGGCCGTCTCCCCAGACGTGGACGAGTCCGCGCCGGCAGGAACTCCCCCGCGGACGCTGGCGCGCAGGCTCGCGCTGGAGAAGGCCCAGGCGGTCGCCGCACGGTTCCCCGAGGCGCTGGTGATCGGCTCGGACCAGACGCCCGACGTGGGAGGACGGCTGCTGCGCAAGCCCACCACGCGCGCCGAGGCGAAGCGCCAGCTCACGGCGCTCTCGGGACGAGACCACTTCCTCCACACTGCCGTCGCGCTGGTCCGCCTCGAGCCCCGGGTGCGGCTGGTGCAGGTCGAGTCGGTGCGCATCACCTTCCGCAAGCTCACCAGCCGGGAGATCGAGCGTTACCTGGACACCGAGGAGTGGCAGGGCTGCGCCGGTGGCTACCGGGTCGAGGGCGCGGGCATCCAGCTCATGCGCGCCATGCGCGGCGACTACCACGCCATCGTCGGGCTGCCCATGCTCCGGCTCGTGGGCATGCTGGAGTCGGTCGGGTACCCGCTGCTGTAGCGGACGTCGCATCCCGGGCGGGACGCTCGGAACCGCCAGGCTCCCAGCTTCGGCAGGTGAAGTTCACTTAGAAAGCCCGGGAGGGACGCCCGAAGCCACGGGACCCCCTTCCGGGGGATCGGACTCACTGGAACAGTCCTTCTTGGACCTTTTCGGGCCCGAAAACCGCTCCTGGGCTCCAAGGAGGCTCCAGGAGAGGTCTTGCCAGGGCCATGCGGGCTTTATTTCGAAGCCCTGCCCAAGGTCCTGGCGGCCTCCCAGAGGCCTTCTCGAGGCTCTTCCCTAGACCCGCAACCAGCTGAAATCAAATCGAATTTCAGCTTGCCTTCAGGGCGGCAGAGTCGCCCGGACCGCCGCGTCGAGGTCATCCAGGCCCAGGCCATAGACCGCCCGCAGCGCCTGGTCGTCGGACTTCCCCGCGGCGAGCGCGTCGATCAACTGGCCCGCCTTCCCGGAGTAGTTGTCCTCGAGGTGGCGCGCGACCGCGCAGGCGAAGTCGTAGCCCTCGCGGGACTGGGCATAGTTCCCCGACCACGGGTAGGTCTCGAGCGACGAGAGCTTCGGGGCCCGCGGTCCACGGATGGACTGGCAGAGCGGCGCTCCCGAGAACCCAGGGCGCCCGCCTCCGATGCCGAACACCGCCGCGAAGTAGGTCGCGAAGCCCTCGTGGACCCACTTGGGCGCGTCGGTCCGGCTCTGGATGACGACGTGCACGAACTCGTGGGCGAAGAGCTCCTCGTTGCCGGTCACCGCCTGGCCGAAGCTCGTGTAGACGGCGCCGGAGGCGAAGCCCGACCGCTGGCCCACCCACCGACGGCCGAACTGGCGCTCCCACTCCTGGGACGTGAAGAGCTGGACTGGCACGGGCTCGCTCGGACACGGCCCCATGCGCGCGCACACCACTGACCAGACCCGCTCGAGGATCTCGTGGACCTGCGTGGCGTAGGACTCGTTCGCCTGGGGCGAGCCGCGATCGCTGAAGGTCAACCGGTAGTGCGGGGTGGTCGAGGTGTGGCAGTTCTCCGAAGGGTTCGTGAGACTCGCGCCGAGCCGCCGGCCCGCGGGCTTCGGCTTGGCCTTCGGCGGTTCGGCAGGTTCGGGGACCACAGCGGCGACCGGCGGTAGCGGCTCCACGACCACACGGCCCGGCTTCGGCTCCACCCGCGCTCCCGGCCGGGGCTGGCAGCGCGCGACCCCGTCCGCGGCGATGCCCGAGAGCGGGGAGGTCGAGGGAACACGTCGCCACAGCGCGAGCGCCGCGGGAAGGTCACCCCCGCTCTCCTTCAGGTGCGCGAGCCGGGCGAGCGCCTGGGCATCGTCGGGACGCAGCCGGAGCAAGCCCGTCAGCCCTTCGACCTCTGCGGCGGTATCCCGCTCGCGCGCGGCGCGGGATGCGAGCTCCTGCAGGCGCACGACGCTGGGCTCGAGCTCGACCGCACGGCGAAGGAGGAAGAGTCCCTGGCCACCGGGCGCCCCCGACGCCGCGGTGGTCAGCGTGGCTGCGAGCCGGGGACGCTGCCGGACGGGGACCTCCTCGAGATCCAGCGAGGCGAGCTCCAGGGTGAGCAAGTCGAGGGATCCGCGAGCGAGCACCGTCTCGAAGCGACGAGAGACATCGGGCGCTGCAGTCTGGACCAGCGCGGCGACGAGCACGAGAGCGAGCATGCGAGGATTCTCGCGCGTCCCGCGGCGCATGGGCCAGCCGTGCGTGCGGTCGAGCATGCAGGCAGGCGGGCTCGGCTTTGCCTGATGGGTGGGCGTCCGGCCCGCCAACCCGCCCTTGAAGGAGCGGACCCCGCACCGCAGAATCCTTGCGTCATGACCGTCTCGGAGCTCTGCCAGAGCTGTGGCCTGTGCTGCCGGGGAGCGCTGTTCCGGTACGCCGCGCTACTCCCGGAAGAGCGGCCACGACTCGAGCCGCACGGCATCCGGCCCTACACCCGCCGGGACGGACGCTCGGCGATGCCCCTGCCCTGCCGCGGACTGGAGGGCACCAAGTGCGCCCTGTACCAGGACCGCCCCCGGGCGTGCGACGCCTACTTCTGCCAGGTGGTCTTCGAATACCGGCAGGGCAAGCTCACCACGGAGGCTGCGCTCGGGATCGTCCAGGAGGCACAAGCCCGCTTCCAGCGACTGGTCGAGGCGCTGCCGCCGAAGCTACCGGACGATCCAGATTCGGAGCTGGAGCGGGCGCACCTCCACGGACTGGTGGAAGGCCCGGCACCGTTGAGATCCGTCGAGGCGTTCCTGCAGGAGCACTTCTTGTAGAGGGAAGTGACTGCGCCCTCCCCTCGAGCCCGGAAGCCGGTTCACCAGACCATCGACGCCTTCACCGACGCGCCGGCCTTGCGCCATCCCTCTTCGATGGTGGCCATCGGCTTCCCGCTCTCCGTCGCGATGCCGGCGGTGATCAGCTCGACCTGATAGCCCCGATTCCGCGCCCCGAGGGCCGTCGAGGTGACGCAGTACGCGGCATCGAGCCCGACGACGAGCAGCCGGTTCACCTGGTTGGCGCGCAGGTACTCGTCCAACTTGGGGTTGATGAAGGCGTCGCCCTTGGACTTCGTGAAGAGCGGCGCCCCCGGTGGCCTGGTCAGGCGGCGATCCATCTCGGTGCCGGGCGCGCCGGGAGCGTTGACCCCGCCCATCATCGCGGAGAAGAGCGGGTTCTCGACGACGTTCTGGACGAAGACGACCAGCGCGCCGTGCTCCACCGCTTGCGCGATGAGGGCGTTGCTCGCGTCCACAATCCGGGTGGCGTCGCGGTAGGGCTTCTTGGCCTGGGGCCCGGTGAAGTCCTCCTGGATGTCGACGACGAGGAGGGCAGTCTTGGGCGCCGCGTACGCGGGAACCTGCGGGCCGGTGGTCGGGGCGCCGATCCAGGAGACCAGCGCGAAGAGCCCGCCCGCGAGCAGCACGGCGAGGACGAGGAGCGAGAGCAGGAGTCGCTTGAGCAGCTTCATGGGGCGTTCATAGCAGCGCTCGGGCCTCGCCGTCTGGGCGGTTCCCGTGTACCCCCCGAAGCAACTGCCGGAGGTCCACAGGTGGCCGTCCGTGGCGATCAGCTCGCCAAGCACAGTTCACGTGCGGCCGCGGTGGCATGGCCAAGCCCTGGGCCGTCGCACGCTTCAACCATGCCACGAGCTTGCGACGCAGCGTCAACGTGGGCGCCCCGTCCCGCGGGGTTCGCTGCGGCGCACCGGCTGTGCGAATGACGACGAGGCCGGGGATGACGATCCGCAAGAAGCACCGCGGCGTGGAAGTGGAGCGAGAGGGCGTGCGTGAATGATTCGGGCTGGGCGCTTCCAAGCCGCAGAGGTAGGAAGTGCGCATGAGACTGAGTGTTTCAACGAACTTCGATGATGCACTGCTCGAGGGCCTCGCCGGCACCGAGGTTGAGTGCGTCTACGGCAAGCTCTCCGAGGACGCGGTGGGCGGCGGGCGACCATCGGTCATGCTCCCCGCTGTGGACCGCGACCGGCTCGCCCGCCACGTGGCCCGGGCACACGAGCTGGGACTGGAGTTCAACTACCTGCTCAACGCCAGCTGCATGGACAACCGGGAGTTGACGAAGAAGGGCTACGGGCAGCTCGCCGAGCTCATCGACTGGCTGCGCAGCGTCAAGGTCGACGCAGTCACGGTGACGATGTCGGTGCTGATCCCCATCCTGCGCGAGCGAGCGCCCGATCTACCTGTTGCGGTCTCCAGCCTGGCGATCATCGACACGGTGGAAAAAGCACGGCAGTTCGAGCGCCTGGGCGTGGAGGAGCTCACCCTCTACGAAGACCTGAACCGCAACTTCGCGCTGCTCCGCAAGCTGCGCCGAAGCGTCTCCTGCGACCTGCGGCTCATCGCCACCAACAGCTGCCTGCCGGCTGTCCTGTCGCGACCGGGTCTCCCACACCAACGCCAACGCCCATGCGTCGCAAGCGGGCCATGCCACGCAGGGCTTTCTCGTGGACTGGCCCATCCTCGGCTGCATCGGGGCCCGGCTGGCCAGCCCGGTGGAGCTGCTCAGGGCGACCTTCATCCGCCCCGAGGACCTGCACCGCTACGAGGAGCTCGGCTACGACCACTTCAAGCTCACCGAGCGCTTCAAGACGACTGAGCGGCTGCTGGAGACCGTGGCCGCCTACCGCGCCCGCCGCTTCGACGGCAACCTGATGCGGCTGCTGGGGACCTACGCCGCCGCGAGCGGGCTGCCGCCGAACTTCGAGGTGCTCTCGCGCTCGGGCATGGACCGGGACGGCCTGTGCGAGGCCGCCCAGCCGCTCTTCGGAGCGCTCGGGCACGTGGTCGTCGACAATCGGGCCCTCGACGGATTCCTCGACTACTTCGTCGAGCACAGCCCTGACTGCCCCAACCTCGTCTGCGGCGACGAGTGCCGGCACTGCCACGGCTATCTCGAGCGCGCGGTGAAGCTGGACGGCGCGGTGCCGGGGCTCAACCAGTCGTTCGCCGACTTCTTCGCGAGGTTGGCCAAGGGGCCAGGTGGCGCCCCTCTTTGAGTTCCGCGCAGGGGGCTGCGGATGCCTGTCGCAGTCTGCCCCCGGTCACCCACGAGTGCGGGACGGCTGCACGCCGCCGCGGCGACGAGCAAGAGCGCCGGCCACCAGCTGGTCCCTTTCCCCCGGGTCGCGTTCCCCTGCCGTGCTCGCTTCGTGGTCAGGGACACTTCTCGTCGGTGCGCTTGCCCGTGGGGAGATGGACCGACCAGCAGCGGTCAGCGCGGTACGCAGAGCCGTCCCACTTCTGGAGGTGGTACGAGGCGCTGATCGCCGTGTGGGCGACCGTCACGATATCCCGCATGCCCCGCGTGGTCGTCTTCTGGATCTCCAGCTCGTCGAGGATGGAGTCGAACACCAGCGCGTAGCCCACCGGCGTCTTCAGGAAGAGCCAGAACGGGGTCGCGTGCGCGCCCTGGAGGCAGTACCTGCCGGCGGTCACCACCAGGTCCGCGTGGCCATCGTGGTTGAGGTCGAGCGCAGAGGCCGCGAAGAAGCTGCGCGTCGCGGACTCAGGGAGCTGCTTGTCCGCAAGGCACTGCGCCACGTCCCCGCCCCGCTGCTTCAGGAGCGGCTCGAGCACCGCCTGGGGAATCGGGACGGGACGCCGGATGGCTCCCTCCGAGTAGAAGAAGGTCTGCTCGGGAGTTGCGGACGCGACTGCCAGGACCAGGACGAGCGTGGGGATCATCGGTGAGTGCTCACGGGGTTGGGGTTGGTCCTGCGATCAGTCAGATCAGACAATACCGAGTCGGGCGAGCCTGGCGAGGTCGGGTGGAACCAGCGCGAAGTCGTTGCCCGCGCCAAAGAGCCCCGCGCCCACGGGACACCACCGCACGGTGGCGCCGCGCCGCTCGAGCCCTGCGTTCGCGAGCTCGACGAGGCGGCCATACAGCTCCATGAACGCCTCGCGGTCCCCCTCGGTGCCCAGCACCTCCTGCTCGCAGCGGTACGCCGTCACGGCCCCCGCTGCAGAGGTGAGGGCCTCGACCTCGAAGCCCGGGAGATGACGCGCCGTGGACGCCGAGAAGCGCGCGGCGAGCGTGGGGTCGTCGAACGGATGCTCCTGGCGGTCCGGGTACTCCTGATGCTCCCAGTCGATGAGCAGCGTCAGGCGCTCGCGAACGGCGGGGCCGAGCACCGGGTGCGGCTCACCGGCCTGCCGCACGTCCAAGCGCCCTTCCTCGAAGGCGACCTGCTCTGCGGAGGCTCGGCAGGCCAATCACCTTCCTTCCCCGGCCTGCTACGGTGCGCCCTGCCTCCAGGAGCCCACGATGCCCCTCGACCTGCCAGCCATCTACG
>CAZAIE010000002.1:0-16450 GCA_964485035.1 uncultured Myxococcaceae bacterium
CGTCTGTGGAGGAGGTGGAGGCGGGCAGGAGTGCATGGCGACTGACTCCGCCCCCCTCAGCGCTGGTAGCTGGGTGCCGGGAGCGGGACAGGATTGGGGTTGCGCAAGACCCAGGCGACCGCCAGCTCCGTGAGTCGTTCCAGGTCGCCGTCCGCGCGGCGCTCGAGGTCCCGGATGATGGGGCGCAGGCCCGCCAGCTCCTCCTCGGTGAGCGGCGTGAGCGTCTGCACGTGCGCGAGCAGGGCGCGGGCCATCTCGCGGAAGCCCTCGTCCCAGTTGCACGCGCCGTTGTCCAGGACCTCCCGGCCCAAGCGCCCCGCGATGCGGATGACCTCGCCCTGCACCGTCGCCGCGGGGCCGGACGAGGGCACGAGCAGGTTCCAGAGCTCGGCGTGCTGCTGCTGCCAGCGAGTGGCCTTCACGGCGATGGGGGCCTTGCCGTCGTGGACCACCCGCCGCGGGACCGGAGCCACCCCGAAGAGCGAGTAGAGCTGGTCGAGCGCGGCGCTGGTCTCCTCGAGGTGCTCGCGGCTGAACCCGTTGCGGTGGAACTCGAAGCGCTTGCCGATCTCCGTCACGAACGTCGCCATGATCGGCGTCCGCTCCGCGCCGGCGGCGAGCAGGACCTTGGCGAGCTGCACCATCTCGACGATCTTCGCGTTCACGCACCCCCGGAGCGCCAGCTCGAGCGGGGTGAGCCCCTGCTGGTTTCGCGCGTCCACCTGGGCGCCGTGCGCGACCAGCCTCGCCGCGTTCGGCGGGTTGATGCTGTCCGCAGCGGCATGGAGCGGCGTTCCCACCGAGGGTCCCGTGGCGTTGACGTCCGCGCCCAGCTCCAGCAGCACCTCGACGCTCGAGCGGTAGCTGCGGGCGCGGGAGTGGAGCGGGGTGTTGCGCCAGCCGTCCGGGGCCGCGAGGTCGGCGCCGCGGGACACGAGCCAGCGAGCGAGCTCGTCGGGGCAGCGGTCGAAGGCGAGCGCGGTCTGCTTGGCGTAGCCGCCGCGGGCGTCGAGCTCGCACTTGTCGAAGACGGCCTGGAGGGTGGCGAGGTCGGCCTTCTCCAGCAGCTCTTCGAAGTCCTTGGGGAGCGTCTTTCGCTTGGCCATGCCCGGTCGTACCACGGACGGGACGGGACCTGCGGCGACGAGCCCATCCCGAGGTACCGGGTGAAGGCGCTGCCAGTCCTTGGCCGCGCTCGCGGACCCTGGTACTCCACGCCGCGTGGACCCCGCCGCCCCCGTCCCTCACGATGCCCTGGACTTCTCCGCCCTCGCGCGCGAGGCCGCTGCCGTCCTCCGTGAGGCCCGCGCGCTCTCGAACACGCTGCACCTTCCCGGAGTTCGCGAGCGGCATCGAGGGCTGCTCGAGCAGGTCCTGGCGCTGGCCCACCAGGTGCCCCCGACAGCTCCCGCGGAGGTCCTTGCCTCGCTGCGGACTACGCTCGTCCAGGCCCACGCGGCTCGCGCGGAGGACGCGCGGCATGGGGCTGGCCAGCTCTCGCTCGGTGCTCAGCGCGCCCCCACCGAGTTCGACTGCGACGACGGGTGGGAGCGGGTGGAGGAGGTCGTGGTGGTTGCCGAGTCGTCAGCGCGCGAGGCGGTGCGGCTCGCGGACGAGCTGGGTGATCGCCATGCGTGGAAGGCGGCACGGGCAGCCGGCGCTTCGGCCCGCGAGGCGCGACGGATCGTCGAGGACCGCAACCGCGCCTACACCTTCCACACCGACCCCCGCTTCTCCTTCGGCGAAGGCTGGTACCTCGCTGCTGCGGCGCTGCTCTCCGGGGTGACGATCCAGGTCGAGCCTGCCAAGGCCCAGACCGCGCAGGCCGAGCGCTTCCTGCGCGACGCAGGTCTCGCGACGTGCCTGCAGCCCTACCGGTCGCGCCCTCCAGCGAACAAGCCGCTCCCGGAGATCGTCGCGCGCGCCTTCCAGGCCGATCCGGAGGGCTCGCAGCGCAGGCTCCGCACTGCCTTCCTGGGGCAAGGGCCCATCCCCGCCGCCATCATCGAGTGGGCGGACCGTGCGCTCGCCGGTGCGAAGCCAGGGCCCAAGGTCTTCGTCTGGGTCCGTCACGGCACGCACCAGCCGGAGCGCAACACGACGTACGCCGAGCTGCTCGAGCTGGTCGCGAGGGCGCAGGCCGCGGGGCTGTTGCCGATCCTCGTCGGGGACGCGGTGACGGACGGCACGTTCCCCTCTGGCGCGGTCGACCTGACGCTCTTCTGGAAGCTGCCGCTCTTCCAGGGCGAGGACATGCGGCGCGCCCAGCTCCAGCTCGTCGAGCACCTCCGAGTCGCCCACGGCCTCGTCGGACAGGTCGGTGTCACCACCGCGGGGATGGACGGCCCCGCTCTGCTGGGCCTCCCGACGCTCTACCTGACGCAGGAGCCCAACGTGCGGCTCGGCCGCTGGGTCGGAGCGGTGCCTGGCTACCAGGAGGTGGTCCGCGACGCGACCTACCTCGAGCGCGTGAGCGACGTGCTCGCGCGCTGGGCGGCCGGCTCCCGCTGATCACCGCCACGAGGGCGGCAGGTTCCGGTCGATCTCGAGGGGCAGGCGCTCCCTGCCCGGTGGTACTGCGGTCCGCCTCGCCCAGTCGGCCATGGCGCGCAGACCCTCTTCGAGATCGACCCGGTCCTGGTAGCCGAGCAGCGCGCGCGCCTTCTCGTGCGAGGGCAGGACGTGCGGGACCTCGAAGCGGGCGGGCAGGTAGCGCGCGCGGAACGGGACGCCCATGGCCCGGCTGACCAACTTCCCCAGCTCGTTGAGGGTGATGGCGCGGTCGGCTCCGAGGTTGAAGACCTGGTCCAGCGCGCGGGGCTCGTCCACCGAGGCCGCCAGGACGGGCGCGACGTCCGAGACGTGACTGAACGCGCGGGTCTGTGTGCCGTCCCCGAAGATCGTCAGCGGCTCGCCGCGCAGGATCTGGCCGAGGAAGATGCCCACCACGTTGCGGTACGGGTCGCCCAGGTTCTGACGCTCGCCGTAGACGTTGTGCGGTCGGAACACCACGTAGCGCAGGCCGAACAGCTCGCGGCTCACGCGCAGGTCCTGCTCCACCGCCGCCTTCGCGATGCCGTACGGGTCCTCGGGGACCAGCGGCAGGTCCTCGGTGGCCGGGGAGCTCGTCCGGCCATAGACCGCCGCAGAGGACGCGAACACGAAGCAGCGCACGTCGTGGTTCACCGACGCGTTGACGAGGTTCACGCTGCCGACGAGGTTGTTCTGGTAGTTGAACCGCCGGATGAAGTGGCTCAGCCCCTCGGCAGCGTAGGCCGCGAGGTGGAAGACGTAGTCGAAGTGGTGCCTCGCGAAGAGCCCGTCCACGAGCCCGGGGTCGAGGACGGAGCCCTGGACGAAGCTCGCGCGCGGGTCGACGTTGCCCTGGAAGCCTCCTGACAGATCGTCCAGCACGACCACCTCGTGGCCGCGGGCGAGCAGCGAGTCGACGACGTGCGAGCCGAGGAAGCCGGCGCCGCCGGTGACCAGCGAGCGGGCGCGAGCGGGCGGGGCCGAGGGCACGGTGCGCTCCATCAGGGACTCGCAGCCACGTCGCCGTGCAGCGCGTGCTCGATGAGCCGGCGCGAGACCGAGAGCCGGTGGGGCAGGGTGGGGAGGCGGTCGGCGGTGAACCACTGGGCGTCCACGATCTCGCCGTCCTGGCAGCGGATCTCTCCGCCGGCGTAGTCGGCCAGGAACGCGACCATGAGCGAGTGGGGGAAGGGCCAGCACTCGCTGCCGAAGTAGCGAAGGTTGCGCACCTTCAGCCCGACCTCCTCCTCGACCTCGCGGTGCACGCAGGCCTCGAGCGACTCGGAGGGCTCCACGAAGCCCGCGAGCGCGCTGTAGATGCGCGTGGTGAAGCGGGCTCCGGTGGCCAGCAGCAGCTCCGGCCCCTTGGGACCAGGACGCGTCACCAGGACCATCATCGCCGGCGAGAGGCGCGGGTAGCAGACGAGGCTGCAGGTCGGGCAGCGACGGGCGTGGCCGCCATCGGTCTCCTCGGTGGGCGTCGCGCAGGCGCCGCAGAACCGATGCGTCCGGTCGAACCCCAGGACCTGCGACGCCCGGCCGGCGACGGCGACCAGCTCGTCCGGCAGGCGGTCGAAGAGGCGCCGCAGCGGCTCGAGCAGAAGGCCCGTCCCTGGCGGTCCCTGGAGTCGTGCGGCCCAGCAGGCCCGGCCTTCGAGGAGTCCGACGCAGCGCACGCCTTCCAAGGGCAGGGCGGGAGCGTCGCCTTCGGGGAGCGCGACGGAGTCGATGCCGCCCGCTCCCTGCACGCCCAGCAGCTTGTCCCCGTCGAAGATGAACCAGAGGCCACTCGGGGCGAGCGAGGCGGGCGTGGACCAGAGGGGCGTGAACGAGGCCGGGAGGAGCATGGGCACGAAGAAGCTACGAGCGCCCCGGCGGGTCAACCGAGATCGAACGGCTCCCGCGCGCTGCTCGGGGCCTTGGGGCTCCCGAGCAGCGGCAGGGACGGATCAGAACGAGGCCTTCACCTTCAGGTAGGCCTGGTCGTCCTTGTACATGTCCAGCGTCAGCGAGTTGCCGGGCGAGGCCGCGGACCAGACGCCCAGGTAGCCGAGCACCAGGTCGATGTTGTCGTACGGCTTCCACGTCAGCTCGGGCATGAGCACCACGCCGTAGTTGTGGGCGATGTCGCGGAACTGGTCCGTCTCCCACATCACCGCGACCTGCACCGAGAGCTTCTCGTTGAAGAGCTTGTGGCGCAGCGTGAGCAGGAAGTAGTGGTCCAGGTTCTGCCAGCTCCGCTCGGTGAAGAAGCCCTGGATGAACTGGAAGTTCAGGTAGGTGCCCCAGGGCATCGTGTAGTCGAGGCCCAGCGTGTACTTGAGGTACGGCTGCTTCTTCAGCGCGACGTCCGGGTCCTTGGCGAACAGCGCCGACTCGTAGGTGGTGAGCACCTCCGTCGGGAAGGTCACCGCCGCCTCCGCCCACCAGCCGACGGTGAGCACCTCGCCCGCGAGGTCGAGGCCCAGGACGTTCACCTCGGGCAGCTCGGTGGTCGCCTGCACGTCCAGGGTCATGGGGTTCGGCGAGGCGAGGTCGAACCTCACGTGGGTCTGGATGGGCAGGTCCATGTACCCGTGGAAGTACGAGACCGACCAGTCGACGCCCGCGAGGCTGCCGTGGGCCTTCAGCGCCTGCATGGTGTGCTTGCCGTCGAAGGGAGGCGGCTTGAACTCCACCGCGACGTTGCCCAGCGCCACGCCCTCGGGCAGCGTCATCGAGCCGGTCATGGCCGCGTTGAAGGGCAGCCCGGCGTAGCGCGGGAGCGAGACCGCCGAGGGCCCGGCCAGCAGCACGCCGGTGAGCCCCAGCTTCTCCTCGATGATGCTCAGCTCCGCGTGGATGGCCCAGGTCGGCACCCGCTCGCCGAAGGACATGAAGTCCGTCAGGTCGAGCGGGTTCAGGTTGTCGGTGGGGTTGAACCGGTCCGCGGTGCCCCAGGCGATGCGCTGCTTGCCGATGCGCAGGTCGAGCCGGTCGGTCCCCAGCCCGAAGACGTCCACGTACGCCTCCCAGAGCAGCGGCTCGAGCGGGAAGAGCTCCTCGCTCTTCTGCAGGCCGTAGAGGTCCTTGGCGATCATGAAGTCGTAGTAGCGCAGCGCCGCGGAGAGCTTCGCCTCCACGTTGGAGCCAGGCTTCGCCTTCAGCTGCAGGAAGGCCTGGTGGTAGACGGGGAACTGCGGCACCCCGTCGTACGCCAGCTTCCCGTCCCTGGTCTCCACCACGAAGCGCTTGTCGAAGCGCAGGTAGCCGCCGACGTCCAGGTCGACGCCCAGCGGCCCCTCGCCCGCGAGGGCCGGGGCGCTGGTTGCGCACAGCGCCAGGACGCTCACTGCCTGAAGAATGCTCCGCATGGGCTCACCAGTCCTTTCCGGGGCGCTCGCCGCTCACTCGCTGCGCTTCATGTTCCGCTGGGAGAAGTCGTCCTCCTTGAGGCCGACGTCGAAGCGGGTCTCGGACAGCTCCAGCACCGTGGAGGAGCCCTCGCGCAGGTTCTTCACGGTGATGCGCGTGGCGATCTGGTGGCCGGAGAGCTCCTTCACCTCCTCCTGCGCGGTCTCCTTCCAGACCTTGCCAGCCTGGTCGTAGTCCTCGCCCTTCACGGTGATGCCGTAGCGGGAGTCCACGACGGCGATCCGGCGCTTGGCCTCGGACTCGTTGCCCTTCTTGGGCAGCAGCTCGAGGGTGGTGAGGTCGCCCTCCTTCTTCAGGATCTTCGCGTCCCACTTCGTGGCGAGCTTGCCGGAGCCCATGTCGTCGTAGGAGAGGTCGCTGCCCATGAAGCTCTCGCTCTTGGTGTGCGAGGCGATGCGGCGCACCTTCCCGAAGTCCGGCATGTAGATGTACATCTCGCTGTCGCTCTTGGAGAGGAAGCACACCCCCTTCACCTCGGCGGGGCTCTGGAAGCGGATGAGGCGCAGGTCGGAGCCGAGCTGCTTGACGTGCAGCTGGCGGACCTTGGTGTTCCCGGCCTTGTCCTTGATGGTCATCTTCATCACCCCGACCTGGTCCTTCCCGGGGCTCTGGGCCTTGTCCATCTTGGCCAGCAGGTCCTCGACCTCGCCGGCCAAGGCGGATGCGGGAGAGGTGAGCGCGGCGAGGGCGGCGCCGAGGGCGAGGGTGAGCACACGTCGGGTCATGGGGTTTCTCCTTGCTGCGGCAGGGACTGCGGGGCTGCGGCCGGCGCCGGGGCGGGCGCGGCCGGGGTGATGTAGCGGCGGTCCAGCGCCAGGATCAGCACTGGGTAGACGGTGAGCGAGCCCACCGCGGCGATGGCGATGGAGAGGGCGGTGAGCCCGCCGAAGGTCTTGAAGGGCGAGAGCTCCGAGGCGACAAGGACCACGAAGCCCGCGGACACCGCGAGCGCGTTCACCAGCACCGCGCGGCCGGTGGTCATGAAGGTGCGCTCCAGCACCTCGCGCTCCGAGCCCCCGGCCGCGACCTCGGTGCGGATGCGGTACGCGGTGTGGATGGTGTAGTCGATGCCGATGCCGATCGCGAGGGAGGCGATGAGCGCGGTGACGATGTTCAGGGTGATGCCCGCGTAGCCCATGAGCCCGAAGTTCGCCGCCAGCGTGAACACGATGGGGACCATCGCCAGCAGGCCGCCGCGGATGGACTTGAGCTGGACCATCATCACCAGCAGCACCAGCACCAGGCAGAGCGCGAGGCTGTAGATCTGGCTGTCCACCACGCGCTCGAGGATGGTGGTGGAGACCATGGGCTGGCCCGCCTGCGCGCCGGCGATGTTCACGATGGCCGCGGCCTCTGGCGCCTTGCCCGCGAGCTCGGTGAACCTCGCGGGAGTGACCGGCCAGTAGCCCGCGCTCAGCCGGGCCAGCTCGCCGCGCAGCTCGCTGGCGAGCGTCGTGCTCGGGGCTCCCGCAGGCGCGCTCGCGGCGACGATGGCTCCCATCAGTCGCTCGTGCTCGCGCCGGGTCGCCTCGTCGGTCAGCAGCCGTGCCAGCGCAGTCGATGCCAGCTTCAGCCCCTCGGCGTCCTCGGCGACGGCGGGGGCCGTCTCGCGGATCCGGACCTGGAGCGTCTCGACCGTCGGGGAGTCGAGTCCGGCCAGCGCGGCCGCGAGCGCGTCGCGCTGGGCCTGGTCTTCGAGCACCAGGTCGCAGTCTTCGGCGCCGAGGTAGCCAGCGATGATCTTCAAGCGTTCGTCTTGCGGCAGCGCGGCGACGGGAGCCGGCTGCCCGACCGCGGCGAGCAGTGCGGGCCGCAGCGCCGCCGGGTCCGGGAGCGTCCGGCCGGCGAAGGCGAGGTCCGCGGAGAGGTCGTCCAGGAGCTCGTCGGCCACCAGCGCGGCGAGCTCGGGGCGCTTCGCCCCGGGCACGGCGTCGAAGGGCAGCGGGACGAGCTGCGGGCGCAGCTTCTGGGCCACCAGCGCGTCGACCGCGGCGACGTTCTGCTTGATGACCGCGCTCGAGGTGTTGGGCAGCCGCCCGGTGATGAGCGCCTGGTCGGCCGCGGGCGTGACCAGCTGGTTGAGCTGGCTCTTGCCGTCCATGAGCAGGTACAGGCTCTCCACGCCGCCCTTGGTCGGGGGCACGACGCGCTGGCCGTTGAGGCTGGCGTTCATGTCCGCGATGACGTCGGCGATGGAGTTCACCAGCGGCGAGCCGATGGCCTTCCTCAGGTGCTTGTGCAGGCGGTACGTCTCGCCCATGAACACCGGGTCCTTCACCGGCCCGCGCAGGTGGATCTGGTAGGCGAGGGTGCCGCCGAACTCGCGCGTCATGACCGCGTCCGCCTGCCTCGGCTCGCTGTCCTTCTGGAAGAAGTCCAGCATGTCGAAGTCGGACTTCACCATGAAGATGCCGGGCACCAGGCCCAGGACGATCAGCACGATGAGCCCCAGGGCGAGCCGCTGGTGCGCGTAGATGCCGTCGGCCAGCGCCTTCAGCGGCCGGTTCAGGTAGGCCGCGGTGGAGCCGCTCTCCTCGCCGGCCCTGGCTCCCTTCTTGGGCGGCTTGAGGCCGCAGACCGCGGCGGGGATGAACGTCAGCGCGAAGACCAGCGCCGCGGTGATGCCGATGGCGGTGTAGATGCCGAAGCTCTCGAAGACCGTGAGCAGCCCCATCACGAAGGACATGAAGCCGATGAAGGTGGTCACCGCCGAGAGCAGGATGGGCACGGTCACCAGGCGCAGCGCGACGCGGACCGCGCCCTCGCTGTCGTGCGCCTGGTCGTAGCTCAACGAGATGAAGTTGAGCATGTGCACGCCGTACGCCGAGCCGTTGGAGATGAGGACCACCGGCATGATCGCGGCGATGAGCGTGAGCGGCGCCCCGGTCAGGCCCATGAGCCCGAAGGTCACCACCGTCGCCAGCAGCACGGCCACCAGCGGCAGCACCACGCCGCGCAGGGTCCGGAAGCTGTAGTAGAGGATGCCCACCAGCAGGAGCACGACCAGCGGCACCAGCACGACCATGTCGCGGACCACGATGTGGTCCAGGTAGTTCATGATCATCGGCTGCCCGGCGTAGGAGATCTTCACGGGGCGGGACTCGGGGGGCCAGAGCGAGTCGGTGGCCTTGCGCAGCGCCCGCGCGGCCACGTCCTGGGCCGCGTTCTCGGCGAGGTTCACGTAGATGGCGGTGAAGCGCCCGTCGGGCGAGACCAGGAAGTTCGCGTAGGTGGACTTGCCCAGCGTGTACTGCCTCAGCGCCGCGAGCGCCGTCGGGTCGTCCAGCACGGCCTCGTTCGGGATGAGGTCGGAGACCTCGAGGCCCGAGTCGGTCTTCTTCACGTCCACGATGCTGGTGAGGCTGATGACCGAGACCACGCCCTCGGTCTGCTTGTAGGCCTTCGACAGCCGCGAGATGCCGTTGAGGACCTCGGGAGCGAAGGCGTCCTTCGACTCGATGAGCACCATCGCCGTGTAGTTCGCGCCGAAGGCGTTCCCCACCTCCTTCGACCGGACGATCACCGGGTCGGTGGGGGAGAGGTAGTTCGCGAAGTTGGTGTCGATGGTCAGGCGCGTCATCAGCGCCGCGGAGACGACCGTCACCACCACCGAGAGCAGCAGGATGGCCTTGCGGTGGCGGATGACGAAGTTGGCGAATGCTTCCATGGGCTGCTCCCGTTGCTGCGAAAGACCTTCAGCGCCGCACCACGCCCTCGAGGAACATGCGGCAGCCCTGCTCCAGCGCCTGGATGAGGTCGTAGGGCCGGCCCAGCGCGAGCCAGGCGAAGTAGACGGCGAGGTAGACCCCGAGCAGCGAGATGGCCGCGGTCTGGGTGTCGATGTCGCCGAAGGCGGAGGTCCGCTTCCCCTCCTCGAAGACCTCGCGGATGGCGCCGATGACCTCGGTGATGCCGAAGTCCTCGACCTGCTTGGGGTCGAGCTGGAGCTGGAAGAGCTGGCGGATCACGATCTCGGAGAGGGCGGGGCTGGCGAGGGTCATCTCGCCCATCGACCGCAGCAGCAGCTGCAGCTTCTCCGCCGGTCCGACGTGGCTCTCGCCGACGCGGGTGAGGTAGCTCTCGAGCCCCTCGACCCCATCGCGCACCACCGCCGAGAAGAGGCCTTCCTTCGTCGCGAAGTGGTGGAAGATGATCCCCTGCGAGACTCCCGCCCGCTTGGCGATGGTCGCGGTGGAGGTGCGCGCGTAGCCCTGCTCCGCGAAGCAGGCGATGGCCGCCTCCAGGATGTGCTTGCGGGTCGTCTCGGAGCGCTCTTGCCGCATGCGTCTGTCCCCGGACTCGAAAGTTGACTGAGTGCTCAATTAACTTTTTCGCGGCGAGGCTGTCAACGGGCTCGGGCGGGGCACGGGCCCGGTGATAGAGAAGAAGGTCTAGCTATTTCAATGCGTTGGACGACATTGCCACAGACTGGTCGTCCTAGATGGGAGGGGGAGTGGCTTCAGCCCAAGAACTGATCGATGCCGTCCAGGCCGGCGAGCCAGCTCGTGTCGCGCAGGTCGCGCGGGCTCGAGGCGGGGCAGTGCTCGAGGCCCTCGCTGCGTCGGTGCGAGAGCCGATTCGGGAGCAGTTCCAGAAGGTGCTGCTGGGCGCCCGGCCCCGCTGCGAGTTCAACCCGATCGTCCGGGACTCGCGGGAGGCGGGGTGGCTGCTCGCGGCGTGGTGTCGGGAGGAGTCGCGGTCGATCGTTCCCGGCACCGAGGAGCTCGAGTGGGTTCCGCTCAGCCATGCGCTCGACGCCTACGTGCGCTCGTCGAGGGGCCGGCCCGAGTGTCCCTGGATTGCCCTTGAGGTGTTCTCGGGGGCGGTGCGCCGCTCGCTCGCGAGCAACTACCTCTGCTCGATGGAGGTGCTGGGGACCGGCCTTGGGGACGCGATGCTCTTCACCGCCTTCGAGGTGCGCCCGGCGCATCGCCGGCTGCTCGCCGACCACCTGCTCGAGAACGGCCTGCTGCAGGCCGACGCCGCACTGAAGGGGCTGGGCGATCGCGCGCTGCGGACTCCGTGCGAGGCGTGGCTCGCGCAACACCTGTCCGAGGTCCAGGAGCGCCTCCAGCCGCTGCTGGAGTCGAAGGAGGCCGGCGTGCGGCAGGCCGCAGTCAGGCTACTGCGCGCCTCGGCTCCCTCGCTCACGCTCGAGGGCCGGCCGGCGCGCGAGGGGATCGAGGCGCTGGAGGCGCGGCTGCGGCTCGACCCGCTCGATGCGGATGCCAGCCAGATCTGGGCGGACGCGCTCGCGGAGAAGGGGGACGCTCGTGGCGTCCACGTGGCGCTCGAGCACGCCATTCGCACGGCGGCACCGGCGCAGGCATTGGAGCTCTCGCAGAGGCAGGCTGCGCACTTCGCGGAGCACCGCGAGCGCATCTGCCGTCGGTCGGGGGGCGTGCCGTTTCAGGAGCGCTACCTCGGGCGGAAGTACCTCCGGTTCTCCTCGAACCACTGGCACAGGCTGCGGGGCGGCAAGCCCGGGGAGATCCTCGAGCGGCTGCAGCGGTTCCTCAAAACCACCGACGCGGCGGGACCTCTCGCCGTGAACCTGGGCCCCGTGTTCTTCCAGAGGCCCGAGTCGCTGCTCGCGGAGCACGGGCGGGCGCTGAAGCCCTCGAACGGGGTCGAGCAGGCGGTCGCGGCGCTCTGGCCATCGGCGCGGCTCCAGGAAGCGGGCGGGTCGCGGGCGTTCGTCGCTCCAGACCGGAGCCAGCCGGTGGGCAGGGCGCTGGCGGACGTGCTCGGAGAGGGCAGCGTGACCTACCTGTTCCGCTTCGCTGCGGAAGGGACGCGCGTCCCGCTGCCGTACCAGGAGTCCGGGCACTACGCCGGACGGACGGAGGCGCCGGCTTCGCCGATTTGGAGCCACCTGACCGTGGGGCCGAACACGCGAGGGCTGATCCTCGACCTGTTCTTCCCCTTCGAGCGCTTCGACGACCCGGGATTCCTGAGGCTCGTGGACGCGATCGAAGCGGCGCTGGGCAAGGTCCTCACCCCGAGCCGCTTCTTCCTGGTCTCACCGTTGGTGAGCGGCAAGCGGATGGACGAGAAGAAGCACCCGTTCGCGCGTCGGTGAGGTCGGGGTCACTCCCGGCAGAGCGCGACGCACCTGCCCTTGTCGCACCGCGCGACCGCGCCGCAGGCCTCCACCGAGTCACAGGCATCTCCGGGGGAGAGGAACGCTGCGCAGGTGCCCTGCGAACTTGCGGCCGCGAAGTGGCACCAGCCGGTGAGACAGGACGCGCTCCCGCCGGCGAGCGCGCCGCACGCCTCGCCGATGCGCGGGAGGGCGGTGCACTTCCCTCCAGAGCAGTACGACTCGGCGTCGCAGAAGTTGGTCGCCGTGCAGGTGGCCCCGCGGGCCGCAGGGGCCTGGCAGGTGCCTGCCTTGTTGGTGGCGTAGTCGAGCCCGGCGCAGACGCTCCCGAACGCGCAGGTCAGCGGCTGGTCGCAAGGCCCGGAGGAGGCCGTCGCGGCGGCGGTGCAGGTCCCCGGAGCGCTCTGGGAAGGCGTGGCGCCTGCGCAGTAGAGCCCGTCACCGCAGTCGATGCTGCCGACGCGGCACGAGGCCCCGGCCGCGCCCTGGGCGACACACGAGCCCTTGATGCACACCGCGCCCTCGACGCACCGCGCGGTTCCGCCGCACTCACCACCGACCTGGACGCGGGAGACGCACGTGCCCGGGCACTGCGTCGCCGCGCAGAGCGAGCCAGGAGTGCACTCGAGGCCGGTGAAGCAGGTCGCGCCGCTCTCGACCCTTCCCACGATCGCCTGATCGCAAGGGTCGTCCTGGACGCGGAGCACGAGGCCGCAGGGCAGGGTGCGGAGCCGCTCGAGACAGGCGTCGGCCTTGCCCGAGTCATAGCGGACCTTCTCTGCCTTCAGCAGGCCGGTCACGTTGTGGCAGACGTAGTCGCGGGTGGCGTCCCAGGACTCGTGAGCCACGTCCGCGGAGGCGCCACAGCGGACGTCGCGCTCAGCCATGACGTCGAAGCGAGCCCGGCAGAACTCCTCGACGGACTTCCCCCCGCAGCCGGCGAGAAGGAGAGCTGTCAACAGGCACCACGAGCGCACCATGGGGAGGCTCCGGGCGCGTCCGGGCGCGCAGCCAGAAGAAGGAGCAGGGGCGCGGAGCGCGGAGAGCCCGCGCTCCGCGAGTGGGAGGTTCAGCCGACCGCCATCAACTCGACCTCGAAGACCAGCGTCGCGTTGGGCGGGATGGCGCCCGGGAACCCGCGCTCGCCGTACGCGAGGTGGGGCGGGATGGTGAGCTTGCGCAGCCCGCCGACCTTCATGCCCACCACGCCTTGGTCCCAGCCGCGGATGACCTGGCCGGCGCCGAGCTGGAACACGAACGGGTCATTGCGGTCGCGGGAGCTGTCGAACTTCTTCCCGTCGGTGAGCGTGCCCACGTAGTGGACGCTGACCTTCTTGCCAGCCATCGCCTCGGCGCCGTTGCCGACGCGCAGGTCTTCGATCTTCAAGGTGGGGTCTGCCATGGAGAGTCTCCTGTAGAAGGTGGGGCTCGCGAAGATACCAGGGGTTGTCGCCCGGGCATCACGTGGCAGGGATAGGGACGAAAAGCACGGGAAGGACGGGAGAAGAGGCCGGCGGCTCAAGCCGCGCCTTGAGTTTACGAAGCCCGCCCTTCGGCGGGCTACAACGCCAGCCCGCGCAGGCGGGCTTGGTAACCTCAGCGCGATTTCAGTCGCCGGCTACGAGTCCCACCCAGTCCACCCAGTCCACCCACTCCGCGGGACTACCTGAGCAGCTTGAACGCGTGAGTCCAGCTGTTCTGCGTGAACCCCAGGATGCACCAGAGCTGGCACAGCGGCTCGATGGCCCGGGCGGCCTCCACGGTGCCCATGTCGGCGTTGTCCCAGCCGAACTTCTCCAGGATCTCAACGACCTGCCGCTTCGCTCCCGCGTCATTACCGCAGATGAACATCGTGGGGCGCCCGCCCTGGAGGCTGGGGTTCACCATGAGCGCATTCCCAACGCACGAGAACGCCTTCACGAACCTGGCCTTGGGCGCGGCCTGCTGCAGCCGCTCCATGAGCGACTCATTGGGCCCCGTGAAGAACTGGAGCACGCCATTGACGGGTGGCTTCTCGGCGATGGGGTTGTTCGCGTCGATCACCGTCTTGCCAGCGAGGTTCTCCGGGCCCGCGAGCTCGATGACCGACTGGGCGGCGGTGCCCTTCACCGCGACGATGACCAGCTCACCGAACCGCGCCGCCTCCGCGAACGTCCCCACGCTCGCCTCGGGCCCCGCCTTCTCCTTCCACTCCAGGAGCTTCTTCGGGTCCCGGGACCCACGCATGACCGAGTAGCCATGCTTCAGCAGTCCATTTGCCAACACCTGTCCCACGTCCCCAGAGCCCAGCACTCCGATCTTCTTCATGTCGTCCATCCCATCAGCCGAAGGTGGCTGTCCGGCGGTCAGATGCCACCGATCCTGGGCCGTTGCACGGGGTGCGTTATGGTGCGTGCCCTGGGCTCCCGCCCCGCGTATCCTCGCTGCATGGCCCGAACGCTCCTGTCTCTCCTCCTCCTGAGTCTCTGCCTCTCCTGCACCCGTGAGCCGCCCGAGCCGGCTGCTGCGCCCACCTCCTCCGCCTCGGGCCTGACCGCCTCGGGCTACCTGTTCGTGACCCTCACCTGGGGGGACTCCGGGCTCGCGGTCACCGAGTGGCGCCGGGTCGAGGGTGAGCTGCCGCGCCAGCGCCGGCCGGTCGAGCAGGCCTGGAGGCTGGAGCTGGTCGACGTCGAGGGACGCGTCGCCTGGACGAAGCAGCTCGTGCCGGCGAACCAGGTGCGAGGGGAGATCGAAGGGGACGGCGGCGCGCTCAAGGGCGTGCACGTGACGCAGTCCGAAGCCACTCTCGGGGTGGCGGTGCCTGCGGAGGCAGTGCACGGGACGCTGCGGCTGATGGGCGAGGCCTGGACGCTGCCCGAGGGCGACCCGCGTCGCGCCGGTCGCGAGCCCTACTCATGGGTCGAGCTGGGCCGCGCGACGATCGAGGAGCGGCCATGAACCGCGCGCTCACCCTGCTCTCGAGCTTGCTCGTCGTCCTGCCCTCCACCGGGCTCGCCCAGGACGCCGGGGTCACGCCCACCGTCGAGGTGCTGCTCGACAACGGCCCCTCAGCGAACCGCATCGACATCGTCTTCCTAGGTGACGGCTACCGCGACGTGGACCAGGCCAAGCTCACTGCTGACGCCAACACGCGGCTGTCCGCCTGGCTCGCCTCCACGCCGTTCGCGGCCTACCGGGGCCTCTTCAACGCGCGGCTGATCCATGTGGTCTCGAAAGACAACGGCGCAGACAACGGCAGCTACGGCACGACCCGCGACACTGCCTTGGGCGCCTACTACAACTGCTACAACATCGACCGCCTGCTCTGTATCAACAGCGGCGCGGTCACCTCGCAACTCGGCCAGCACACGCCCGACTACGACATCCCCATCGTCCTGGTGAACGACCCCAAGTACGGAGGCGCAGGCGGGTCGATCGTCACGGTCTCGGGGGCCTCGGCGGCAGGCGAGATCCTCCGGCACGAGGTGGGCCACCAGATGGCGCGCCTCGCCGACGAGTACGAGGACGCCTACCCGGGCTATCCGGCTTGCCATGCCACGGACGACTGCTCTGAACCGAACGTGACGATCCGCTCGGCGCGCGCGGACGTGAAGTGGCTCCCCTGGATCGACGCGGCGACGCCCGTGCCCACGCCGGAAGGCTCCGGGTACTCGAGCGTGGTCGGCCTGTTCGAGGGCGCCCGCTACCTCACCAGCGGGGTCTACCGCCCCGTGGAGTCGCGCTGTCTGATGCGGGCGTTGAACTACCCCTTCTGCTCCGTCTGCAGCGAGGGCCTGGCGCTGTCCTTCTGGGCC
Organism: uncultured Myxococcaceae bacterium; assembly: GCA_964485035.1. Lineage (GTDB taxonomy): Bacteria > Myxococcota > Myxococcia > Myxococcales > UBA5297 > CAZAIE01. Next base: position 15,847 of record CAZAIE010000002.1, read on the forward strand.
AGGGTCTCGCCGATCGACACTGCCACGCCCGCGAGCTTCGTCACGGTGGGCTGCGACCCGGTCACCTTCTCGGTCACCACGCCGACGCTCACCACCCCGCTCAGCTTCAGCTGGAAGCTCGACGACGCTGCGCTCACCGACACTGGTCCCTCCGCCACGCTGACTCTGAGCCCGGGGAGCCACATCGTGGAGCTGGTGGTCGAGGACAAGACTCCCCTCATCCGCAGGGATCCGAAGCTGCTCGCGCGAGAAGTGAAGACCTGGACCGTCACTGCCGGCGGCTGCCTCGATGCTGGACAGCCGGGGCCAGACGCAGGGCTGGCTGGTCGTGACGCTTCGCAGCCTGGGCCTGACGCCGCGCATCCCGGGGTCGATGCCGGACAGCCCGGACGTGATGCTGCCCAGCCGGGGCCCGACGCCGCGCAGCCGGGCCTCGATGCCGCACGGCCAGGTCCCGACGCTGCACAGCCGGGCCTCGACGCTGCACAGCCGGGCCTCGACGCTGCACAGCCGGGCCTCGACGCTGCACACCCGGGCCTCGACGCGGCGCAGCAGGGTCTCGACGCGGCACAGCAGGGTCTCGACGCGGCACAGCAGGGTCTCG
>CAZAIE010000002.1:16550-32353 GCA_964485035.1 uncultured Myxococcaceae bacterium
AGGGTCTCGACGCGGCACAGCAGGGTCTCGACGCGGCACAGCAGGGTCTCGACGCGGCACAGCAGGGTCTCGACGCCGCGCAACCGCTGGACGCCGCAGAGATCGGCGACGCGGAAGTCGCGATCAGTGATGCCGCAGGCCCGGGGCTCGACGCCGGGGGGCCTCCGCCTCCCGTCAGCGCGGGCTGCGGCTGCGGCGCCACCGGGTCGCCAGGCTTCTTGGGACTCGTCGCCCTGGTCGGTCTGATCCGGAGGCGGCGCGCGGGGAGGTGAGCAGCCAGCTCAGTGGACGACGCGGAGCTGCGCCCTCTGAGCCGCCACGACGTCCTCCCGGGCGATCTTCAGTCCGTGGGCCTGGAGGAACTCGGCCATCTCCGGCCAGTTCCGGCCGAGGAAGTCGTACTCCAGCGGGGAGGCAGGGAGCAGCCCCTGGAGGATGAGCTCGGGTGGGTAGGCGGGCTCCTCGAGGTGGCTGGCGGCGAAGGCCATCACCAGGCGAGCGAGCCGCATCGAGCGGTCGGTGAGGTTCTGGCCCATCCGCCACCAGCAGGCGGCGAGCACCTCGAACGCTGCGGTGTGGTTCCCCGCGCGGGAGAGGAGCACCGCTCGCGGGATGAGCCAGAACTCGTCCTCCATGCCCTTGCGTGCCCGAGCGATCTCGACCCACTCGTCCGCGCACTCGTTCCGCTCGCCCAGCGCCATGCAGAGCGCCGCCCAGCCCGCGCCGAGTGAGCCCAGGCGCATCAGCCGTGCGCCTCCGTGGTTCTCCAGCCCTCCGAAGACCTGCGTCGCCTCCTCGAAGCGTCCGAGCCGAGCCTGGCAGATGCCCAGCTCCAGGAGGCTCTGGGCGTGGGACCGGGGCACCCGCACGTGCTGGGCGCAGCGGTCGAGGGACTCCACCGCCTCCTCGAGCCGTCCATCGCGCCGCGCGTCCTCCGCCTCCTCCCACGCCGTGTCCAGGGTCCGGGCGGCGTTGCCTGCCCAGGCAGCGAAGGGGATGCGGGCGAGCAGCAGCAGCGCCGGGACGGCCAGGAACGCGAGCCCGGTCCACAGCTCCCCGTCGATCAGCGAGAGGGTCCCGAACATCGCCGTGGTGACCATGAGCCACAGCGACACGGTCCGGAGGTGGCGGACGGTCCAGCGGGGCGGGCGCAGGTGAGGCTTGGAGGACTGGGGGAGCGGTGTTGGCACGCCGGAAGGATACCGCTAGCCGGGCTGGCTCGGACACCCTCAGGCGAGAGAGGCTCAGCCGAGAAGGTCGCCGAGGAACTCGAGCACCGCGCCGCCGGCTTCCGCCGCGACCTCGGCGACCTCCACCACGTCGACCCCCTCCGCGACGACCTCGGCTACCGCCTGGGCGACTGGCGAGGATTGGGGTGGCTGGTTGCCCAGCGAGACGGCGACCCCGGCCGCGGCGACCCCGGCAGTGACGGCCGGCCCGGCTGCACCGAGGCCGAGGACCATCCGCTTCAGCTCGCCGCGGTCGTACCAGGTCCCGTGTCCCTCGCAGGTGTCGACGGTGACGCCGCGGACGAGGTGCCGGACCATCTGGTTCCCGCAGGTGGGGCAGGCGATCCGCGGGGCCTCGTCGATGGCCTCCCTGGCCACGGCGCCCATGGGCCGCTGCAGCCCCGCGCCCTTCGCCTCGAGCACCTCCTCGATGCGGTTCCCGACCAGCGCCCCGGCGCACCAGCTGCAGGTCCAGGCCTCCAGCCCTTTCGCCTGGTGGTGCTCCAGCGGTCTTGCGCAGCGAGGACAATCGAGGGGCATGTCCGGTCTCCTCCGTCTGGATGACTGAAGTCCTGGAATCCTACGGCAGGCGCGCGGCGCGCTTGCCGCCGATTCGCTAGTCGGGCAGGTGGCTTCCGCGGACCCGGCCGGCTCACTACGATGACCCGATGCGCAACCCGCTCGGCCTCCTCGCCCTCGCTGTCCTCGCCACCTCCTGCCAGCCCAGCTTCGTCGCCGCGCCCGAGTCCCGCATCCGGTGCGAGGACGGGGCTTGCCCAGAGGGCTGGGTCTGCGACGAGGGGTACTGCCGTCGCTACGACGCGCCGGCCTCGCGCTGCGGTGACGGCTCCAAGGGCAAGGCAGAGCAGTGCGACTGCGGCGACGGCACCGGGGCAGTCCCCTCCGGCTGCACGTCCTTCAACAGCGACACGGCCGCGGACGCGTGCCGCACCACCTGTGTGCTTCCCCACTGCGGGGACCGGGTGAAGGACCAGGGCGAGGAGTGCGACGACGGGAACCTCCAGGACGGCGACGGTTGCTCCAAGACGTGCGTCCGGGAGATCTGCGGGAACGGCGTGAGGGACCCCGGCGAGGTCTGCGACGACCGTGGCGCGCAGGAGCCGGGGTGCTCCGACAACTGCCTCTCCGACGAGAGCTGCGGCAACGGGTACGTGGACTACGGCCTGGGCGAGGAATGCGACGAAGGGTCGCACTGCACCAACGGCGCTGATTGCACCTGCCCGCCGGGGAAGGCCGGCTGCTTCGACGCGCCTGAGTGCAGCGCCCTCTCCGATACCTCGTGCGCGCCGCGGGCGGGCGATGGATGCGGGACGACCTGCAAGGTGGAGCTGTGCGGCAATGGCGAGGACGACCCTGACGAGGTCTGCGACAACGGCAGGCACTGCGCCGACGGCACTTCATGCACCAAAGACCCCAAGGTCTGCGTCGGCCAGGCGGACTCGTCCTGTCGCCCGCGCTCGGGGGACAAGTGCTCGTCGGACTGCCTCTCCAAGGAAGTCTGCGGCAACGGCATCATCGACGTGGACGCGGCGTCGAAGGAGCGCTGCGACGACGGAAACACCGCCGACGGAGACGGGTGCAGTCACCTCTGCCAGCCCGAGGTCTGCGGCAACACGGTGCGGGACGCGAACGAGGTCTGCGACGTCGGCCGGCGCTGCGACAAGGACCGTACGAAGGTGTGCGTCACTGCGGCGGACTGTTCCCAGGGGGCCTGCCTGGCCGTCGGGGGAATCGGGGAGCACTGCTCGGCCGACTGCCTGTCGGACGAGAGCTGCGGCAACGGTGTCGAGGACTTCGATGCGCTCGAGCAGTGCGACGACGGGGGCCACGTGAGCCGGGACGGCTGCTCCAGCGGCTGCCTCAACGAGGTGGCGCGCTGGACGGAGCTGCCGAAGGGGGCGCTGGAGCGGCTCGGGCCGGCCATGGCCTACGACTCGCGACGGCGCCGGGTGGTGCTGTTCGGCGGCGAGCGCGCCACGGTGCTGGGCGACACCTGGGAGTGGGACGGCTACCGCTGGGCCCAGGTGCAGGTCGGGGGCCCGTCGGCGCGGCGGGACGCGAAGCTGGTGTTCGACTCCGGGCGCGGCCGCATGGTCCTCTTCGGCGGCTCGGGCTCGACCTACCTCGGCGACACCTGGGAGTACGACGGGGCAGCCTGGAAGCAGGTCCTGCCCTCGGTCTCTCCACCGGCGCGCGCCTCGCACATGATGGCCTACGATCCGGTCCGCAAGCGGACGGTGCTCTTCGGCGGAGCCGACCTCGCGGGCGATCGCAGCGACACCTGGGAGTGGGACGGCACCGTGTGGACGCAGGTGCTCGGCCCCGGCCCCGGCCCGCGGCGCTGGGGCGCGATGGCGCCCAAGCCGGTGAACGCCACCCAGGGCCGGGTCATCCTCTTCGGAGGCGAGACCGGGGGCTCCTACCTCGACCAGACCTGGGCGTACGACGGGACGTGGACCCAGCTCACCCCGACGATCTCGGGCGATCCGACGCTGCTCCCCCGGTCGCGCCACGAGATGGTCTTCTCCTCCGGGCGCAACGCGCTGGTGGTATTCGGCGGGTACCGCGGCGGCTTCCAGCAGGACACCTGGCACTTCGACGGGACGACCTGGGCGCCGGTCACGCCGTCCGGGACGCAGCCTTCTGCGCGGGCCTTCGCGGGGCTCGTCTACGACTCCGGGCGCGCGGGCGTCCTGCTCTTCGGCGGCCAGGGGGCGGGCTATCTCTCCGACACCTACGAGTACGCGGACCTCTCCTTCGCGGCGCTCTGGTCCGAGCGCTTCCCCAGCTCCGAGCGCTACCCCTCGGCGCGCCGGCAGCACGCGATGGCCTTCGACTCCGGCCGGGGCCGGACCGTGCTCTTCGGGGGCGACGAATGGGTCGACCCGACCAGGCGCACCCTGAGCGACACCTGGGAGCACGACGGGCGACAGTGGGCGAAGCTCGCTCCCGTGCACCTCCCGCCCATCCGCCGCGAGCACGCGATGGCCTACGACGTGGCTCGGGGGCGCACGGTGATGTTCGGCGGTTGGAAGCAGCCCCCCCCGCCCACGCCGGGCGAGTACCTCGCGGACACCTGTACCTGGGACGGCCAGGACTGGAGCTGCGACTCGAAGGGGCTGGGCCCCACCGCGCGTGCGGGCCATGCCATGGCTTTCGACCCTCTGCGCAAGCGCACGGTCCTGTTCGGCGGTGAGACGGGTGTCGGATACTCCAACGAACTCTGGGAGTGGGACGGTGCGGTCTGGAACCACGTGTGCGGCGGGAGCAAGAGCTGCTCGCCGCAGCCCGTACCCCTGCGCGGCGCGGCCATGACCTTCGACGTGGCCCAGCAGCGGGTGGTGCTCTTCGGCGGGCGGCCCACGTCCACCACGCGCTCGGAGGCGGTCTGGACCTGGGACGGAACGCGCTGGGCCCAGCTCACGGTCGCGCCCGGCGGCGCCGACCCGCGCAACGACGCCTCGCTGGTCTACGACACCGTGCGCAAGCGCGTGGTCCTCTACGGCGGGGTCAGCGGGGTCCCGGGCGCCGACCAGGTCTACGAGGACGCCTTCGACCTCGTGCCCAACGCGACGGGGTGGGAGTGGAAGGCCATCAAGCTGCACGGGTTCCCGCCGCCGCCGCGCCGGGACCCGGAGGTGGTCTGGAACGCCTGGCGGCGCGAGCTGGTGGCCTTCGGCGGCTATCAGGGCACCGTGCTGGGCGACACCTGGACGCTGGGCTTCAGCTCCCCCGAGCCCGACGAGAACTGCCAGAACGGCAACGACGACGACGGCGACGGCCTCGGCGACTGCGCCGACCCGGACTGCGCCCCACTGGTGTTCTGCGCCCCCGCCTGCGCCGACGGCACGGTCGAGCAGGACTTCGGCAACGGCGTGTACGGCTGCGCCGGGAAGGTCTCGTTCGCGCAGAAGCAGACGCTCTGCGCGCCGGGCGTGAGGGTGTGTACCGCCAACGAGTGGGTCGCCCAGCGCGGGACGCTCGCGCCGACCCACAACTACTGGACCGCGGACGCGCTCCGCTACGGCGGGACCGCCTCGGGGTGCTTCGGCAGCCCGAGCCTCTTCGTCGGGGCCGACGGATGTCCCGGAGACCCGACGCCCTCGCCGATGCGGGTCTGCGCCGCCGCGAGCGACCCCTTGGGGAACACCTGCACGTGGGTGGGCTGTGGTCTCGAGGCAGCCTCCCCGAGCGAGTACTTCGGAGGCTGCCAGGACAACGACACGGCCGGCGCGCTCTGCTGCCTTCGCTAGCGCGCGTCACCCTGCGCGCAGCGTGACGAACCCGACCTCAGGGGGCACCCGCAGCCGGAGCGCGGGGCCGCCCTTGCCGTAGCCCAGGCCCGCGCTGACCAGCAGCCAGTTGCCGCGCACGCGGTGCATCCCGCGCAGGTAGCGGTGCCCCAGCGCGCGGGCGAGCCTGCCGGTGAGTCCGGGGACGTCGAGCTGTCCGCCGTGCGTGTGTCCCGAGAAGCAGACCAGGCCCTCGTCGGGCGGCAGTTGGTCGGCGTCGGTGGGCTGGTGTGCCGCGACCAGCCGGGTCCCCGTCCGCGGAAGGTCCGCGAGCGCGCGGTGGACGTCGGCCGCCCCGACCTTGCTGTCGTCCACGCCAGCGACGAAGACCGGGGCTCCGTCCACCTCGAGCGAGACCGACTCGTTGCGCAGCACGTGGTACCCCGCGCTCTCCAGCGCCGCGCGTACTCCCGCGGGATCCACCCAGTGGTCGTGGTTGCCCAGGACCGCGAACGTGGGCGCTTCCAGCCCGCGCATGACCTGGCCCAGCCGCTTCAAGGGCCGCTTCGAGAACGTCACGTAGTCCCCGGTGAGCAGGATCAGGTCGGGGCTGCGCGAGTTGACCAGCTCGACCGCTCTGCGGATGCGCTGGTCCGGCGTCGAGAGCCCGACGTGGAAGTCCGAGAGGTGGGCCACCACCAGGCCATCGTGCTCGGCCGCCAGCCCCGGCACCCGGACCTCCGACTCGATGACGCGGAAGTCCGTCCGCCGGGCTGCCTGCGCCGTGCCGGCAAGTACCAGGATCCCCGCGCCCACGAGCCACGTCCGCTTCCGCCTCAGCCACACCATGCGACCTCCAATCGTCGAGCTTTCGACGCGTTCGTCGTCGGTTTCGACAAGGCGCCCGAGGCCGTGCCCGGAAGCCCGATGTCGAGGCGGTCACGGTGCAGCCGACGTGCCTCCCCGGAAGGGGGAGAGGGAGGGCGTGCGCAGGGTGAGGAGGTTCGGTTCGAGCCGAAAAACGGAGAAAACGGCCTTCAGGGCTCCAAGGAGCCGCGCCTGGCGAAGCAGGAGGGGGGACCTGGGCTTTAGCAAGCCTGGCCAGTGCGAGGCCCTGGGAGAGGCTGTGGAGGCCCTCCAAGTGCCTTCCTGAGGCTCTGGAATGCGTCCTTAAGAGCTTGTTATTGCTTTGCTTTTTATGGCGCAGGTTGGCGTTGGCTCACCGGAACCCTGGGGGCCGAGGGACGGCCGGGACCCCAGGGATGTAGGTCCGTCCACGACGGTGGTAGCTGCGGACGTAGACCCTGGAAGGCGCGGAGGGCTGGTAGCGACGTGAGCGCGAGTAGTCGGAGCTGCGCCAGGCGTGGGAGTGCGAAGACTCCGAGGTCGTCGAGGTGGAGATCTCCTCGGCAGCGCGCGGGTCGGGCCGGGCCGCCACCACCAGCGCCGGCGCGTAGATCGAGATCCACCAGCCGTTGAAGGCATCGGGGGCGGTGGGCGGCGTGACCTCGAAGGTCAGGTCGCCCTGCTGCATCACCACACCGTTCGGGTCCAGCCGGGCGATGGAGCTCGCGTCGGTCTGGTCAGGCAGGACGTTCTCCAGGAATCCCACCACCTCGGCCTTCGCCAGGTCGGTGAGGTCGTAGGTGCCCACCTCGACGCAGGCCGGCGCCTCGGGGTCTCCGTAGACGTTCAGCTCCAGGCCCGCGACCCGGTAGGACGAGTAGGGGACGTTCGCGAGGGAGCCGCTCGTGACCACGAACGAGGGGATCTGCTCGACCGCGTTCCCCCAGCGCTTCTTCGCGGCTTCGAGCACCGTCTCGCGGTCGGGCAGCCGCGGGTTGCGGACCGGACCGGTCTCCGAGTGGGCGCAGGCTCCGAGGACGAGCAGGAGCGCGGGCAGGGCCATCGAGGCAGCGTTGCGCATGTTCCCTCCGGGAAAGGCCTGGACGGTAGCACGACCGGGCCGGGCTCCGAGTCAGCGCCTGCCTCGAATCGGCGGTAGGTCCTCCCGCGGGATTCGGGTAAGGTCCCGCTTCTTCCAGGGAGGGCAGGGCTCGATGCACGAGGTGTCGCTGGCCGAGAGGATGCTGCGCATCGCGCTGGACGCGGCCGAGGGGCACGAGGGCCGGGTCGCCAGCGCCCGCCTGCTGCTCGGCGCGCTCAGCTGCGCGGAGCCCGAGACCCTGAGGTTCGCCTTCGGCATCGCCGCCCGAGGCACCCGCGCCGAGGGGTGTGAGCTGGAGATCGTCCACGTGGCCGCGAGGCTGCGCTGCCGCGCGTGCGGCGGCGAGCACGAGGGCGAGCTGCTGGAGCCGTGTCCTGTCTGTCACGCAGTCGGATGTGAAGTCCTGCAGGGCCGCGAAATGCGCCTGGAGAGCATCGAGCTCACCGAGGTGGAGGGGCGGCCAGGAGAGCAACCATGACCGAGGTCTCCGTCGAGAAGAACGTCCTGGACGAGAACACGCGCAACGCACAGGCGAACCGCGAGCGGTTCGCGAAGCAGGGCGTGTTCGTCCTCAACCTCATGAGCGGCGCTGGCGCCGGCAAGACCACGCTCCTCGAGAAGACCGCGCAGGCGCTGAAGGGCAAGCTGCGCGTGGCGATCATCGCGGGCGACCTGGAGACGCGGCGCGACGCCGACCGCCTCGCCCAGCACGGCATCCAGGTCACGCAGATCAACACCGGCGGCGCCTGCCACATCGAGGCCCACCAGATCGCCAAGGCCTGCGAGCAGTTCGACCTCTCGCAGCTCGACCTGCTGATCATCGAGAACGTCGGGAACCTGGTCTGCCCCGCGGAGTTCGACCTCGGCGAGACCGGGCGCGCGATGATCCTCAGCTGCACCGAGGGCCACGACAAGCCGGGGAAGTACCCGCTCATGTTCAAGGAGTCCCAGCTCATGATCCTGAGCAAGGTGGACCTCTTGCCCCACACCAACTTCTCGGTGGACGCCGCCATCGCCGACGCCCGCGCGCTCAACCCCAGGCTCGAGGTGCTGCAGCTCTCCTCGCGCACCGGCGAGGGCCTGGACGCGTGGTACCGCTGGCTCGAGGCGAGGGCCGCGGCCGCCAAGCGCTAGCCCGTCTCGAGGGACAACTCAGTTTCCGCAACCGGGAGGGCGCCGATGTGCCTGGGCGTTCCGATGAAGCTGGTCGAGGTGGAGGGGCGGCAGGGGAAGGCCGAGCTGGACGGCGTCGCGCGCCGCATCGGCATCGACCTCGTGCCCGACGCGAAGGTCGGTGACTTCGTCATCGTCCATGCGGGCTACGCCATCCAGATCCTCGACGAGAAGTCCGCGCAGGAGACGCTGGCGCTGCTCGCCGAGGTGGGCGCGCTCGGGGACGAGACGGGTCCATGAGCCCCGCTCCCCGTGAGGTGCTGGCCGGCTACCGGGATGCGGCGGCGGTGCGGCGGCTGGCGGAGGCGGTGGCGCAGTTCGACCCGGGGCGCACGCTGCGGCTGATGCACGTCTGCGGCACGCACGAGAACGCCCTCTGCCAGTTCGGCCTGCGCGACCTCCTCCCGAAGTGGGTGAAGCTCGTGGCCGGACCGGGCTGCCCGGTGTGCGTCTGCCCCGCCGCCGACCTGGACCTCGCAGCCCGCGTGGCGCTGGACCAGAAGGTGGTGCTCGCCACCTTCGGCGACGTGGTCCGCGTGCCCGCGCGCATCAGCCTGCTGGAGGCCAAGGCGCGCGGCGCGGACGTCCGCGTGGTCTACGGCATCGACGACGCGGTCGCCCTCGCGGCGCAGGACTCCTCGCGCCAGGTGGTGTTCTTCGCGGTCGGGTTCGAGACCACTGCGTGCACGACCGCCGCCGCGCTGGCCCGGCCGCTCCCGCCGAACTTCTCGGTGCTGGCCTCGCACCGCGTGGTGCCGCCGGCGCTGGAGGCGCTGCTCGGGAGCGAGGGCGAGAAGCTCGACGGCTTCGTCCTCCCCGGCCACGTGACCGCGGTCGCCGGCCTCGCTGACTACCACGCGCTTGCCCGGTCGCACGGCATCCCGATGGCAGTGGCCGGCTTCGAGCCGATCGATCTGCTGCTCGCCGTCGAGCACCTCGCCCGCCGCGGCAAGGAGCGGGCCGCCCGCGGAGCCCAGCCCGAGGCGGTCTTCAACGGCTACTCCCGGCTGGTCCGCGAGGAGGGCAACCCCCAAGCCCGGCGGATCATCGAGACGGTCTTCGAGCCCTGCGACGCGGCGTGGCGCGGCATCGGGGTCATCCCGCGGTCGGGCCTGCGCATCCGCGAGGCGCTCGCAGTCCACGACGCCCAGCGCCGCTTCGGCCTCACGCCCGACCCGGAGCTGCAGGACATCCACCCGGGCTGCCGCTGTGGCGAGGTGCTCTTGGGGCACATCGAGCCCGAGGAGTGCCCGCTGTTCCGTACCAAGTGCCACCCCGACCGTCCCATCGGACCGTGCATGGTCGCCTTCGAGGGCACCTGCCACGCGCGCTTCCGTCACGGCCACCAGCCCAGGGGCTCTTGAACCCATGACTGCGTCTCCTGTCGTCATCCTTGGCCACGGCAGCGGCGGCCGGCTCACCCAGAACCTGGTGCGCGACGTGTTCGTGCGCCACTTCGCGAACCCCGCGCTCGAGGCGCTCGGCGACGCCGCGGCGCTTCCGGCGATCGACGGGCGGCTGGCGATGTCCACCGACGGCTTCGTGGTGAAGCCGCTGTTCTTCCCCGGGGGCGACATCGGCAGCCTCGCGGTGAACGGGACGGTGAACGACCTCGCGGTCTCCGGCGCAATGCCCCTGTACCTCTCGGCGGGCTTCATCCTCGAGGAGGGCTTCCTACTCGCGGACCTCGAGCGGGTCGCGGCGTCGATGGCGGACGCCGCCGCACGCGCCGGGGTGATGGTGGTGACCGGGGACACCAAGGTCGTCGAGCGTGGCCACGGCGACGGGGTGTTCGTGACCACGGCCGGGGTGGGGCGGCTGCGTGCCGACGCGCCTGGGCCCAAGTCCGTGAGGCCTGGTGACGCGGTCCTGGTCAGCGGACCGGTGGGCGACCACGGCGGGGTCATCGCCGCCCTGCGCTCGGGGATGGAGCTGACTGGCCTGGGCAGCGACTGCGCCCCGGTGAGCGCGCTGGTCGAGGCGCTGTACGCCGCCGGCGTGCGGCCCCACTTCATGCGAGACCCCACCCGCGGGGGCCTCGCGACGGTGCTGGCGGAGCTGTGCGGCGAGGCGAGCTGCTCGGTGCGGGTGCGCGAATCGGACATCCCCGTGCGCCAGGCAGTCCGCACGGTCTGCGAGATCCTCGGGCTGGATCCGTACTACCTGGCCTGCGAGGGGAGGCTGGTCGCGGTGGTGCCGGCGGGGCAGGCGCAGGCGGCGCTCGAGGCGATGCGGCGGCTGCCCGAGGGGCGCGAGGCGGCGGTCATCGGCGTGGTCGCGCCGGCCGGGCCTGGCCCGGTGGTCCTGGAGACGGCCTTCGGCGGGACGCGGCTCTACGACATCCTGGCCAGCGAACAGCTCCCGCGGATCTGCTAGAGGTGCCGGTCGGTTGCGGGCCCGCGACCGGGAAAGTCGCAGGGCCCTCGTGCGTGTCTGAGGTCTGGAGGAGCCATGTCCGCATTCCGAAGCCTGCTCTGCCTGTCCCTTGCCTTCGCCCTCGCCGGCTGCCCCGGCACCGACACGGGGGAGGATGCCTCGACGCGTGACGCCGGACGCAAGCGCGACGCCTCGCTGCCCGTGGACGCCGAGGTGGGGCCGCTGCCGGACACCGGGACGCAGCCGGGCCCCGACTCGGGGACCGACGCGGGCACCGCAGCGGGCGAAGACGCCAGCGCGCCCGTGGACGTGGGGACGCCCGACACCGGACCCGCGCCCGACACCGGCGACTGGTCGCCCTGCCTCCCTGCGACGGGGACCGGGACCACCGCCACCAACGAGTTCGTGGACGGGACCGAGAAGGCCAGCGTCACCGTGAGCGGCACGTGCCCGCGGACGTTCACGCTCACCACCAACGTCGCCCTGCGGGACTCGGCGCCCCAGACCCGGACGGTAGTCGAGGTCGCGGGCCGGCCCAACGTGCGGACCCGCAACGACATGTTCGACGCCCTCTACGCGCTCGCGCTGGCCGACGCGAAGGAGGACTCCGTCGAGGCGATCCAGGACGGGGCCTTCAACAACGGCAAGGCGATTAGCTGCCCCGCGGGCGGCTGCTTCGAGACCGGCCGCAAGTGGAACTACGTGTGGACCCGCGACACCGCGTACGCCACGGCGCTGGGCCTCGCCTCGTTCGATCCCACGCGGGCGCGCAACTCGCTCGAGTTCAAGCTCTCCCCGCGCCGCGACGGCACCAACCTGCAGATCGTCCAGGACACGGGCACCGGCGGGTCGTACCCCGTCTCCAGCGACCGAGTGACCTGGGCCATGGGCGCGTGGGAGTTGCTCAAGTACCTCGACGGGGCCGAGCGGACGGCGTTCCGGGACCGGGCCTACGAGGCCATCGCCAACACCCTCGAGCACGACCGGGTCGTGGTCTACGACTCTGCGGACGGCCTCTACACCGGCGAGCAGTCGTTCCTGGACTGGCGCGAGCAGACCTACCCGGTCTCCACCGCGACTGACCCCGTGCAGATCGCCATGTCCAAGGCGCTCTCGACCAACATCGCGCACCTCGCGGCGATGGAGGTGGCGTCGGCGCTGGCGAAGGAGCGGGGCGACGCCACGGCGGAGTCGCGCTACGCGGGCTGGGCCACGGCGCTGCGCACGGCCATCCGCAGCCGCTTCTACGTGGCCGCGGACAAGCTCTTCGGGACGTTCATCCCGGGCCGTCTGGACCCGGCGGTGAACCGCCGCTTCGACGTGCTCAGCAGCGCCTTCACCGTGCTCTACGACGTCGCCGAGCCGGCCGCCGCGGCCGAGGTGCTCGCGCGGTATCCGCACGCCGGGAAGGGCCCGCCCACCGTCTGGCCGCAGCAGCAGTTCATCGCCATCTACCACAACCGCTCGTTCTGGCCGTTCACCACCGCGTTCTGGCTCCGGGCGGCGCAGAAGGCGCGCAACGACGCGGCGGCGGACTTCGCGGTCCGCTCGCTCATGCGGGGCGCGGCGCTGAACCTGTCGAACATGGAGAACTTCGAGCTGATGAGCGGGAAGGCGTACGTCGATGACGGGAGCTTCTCCGGCCCGGTGGTGAACTCCCAGCGGCAGCTTTGGAGCGTGGGCGGGTACCTGGGCATGGTGCAGAGCGTGGTCTTCGGACTGGACCCGAGCCAGACCGGGCTGCGCTTGCGCCCGTACGTGACCCGGGCGATGCGGCACGACCTCTTCGGCAACGCCGACACCCTGGTCCTCAACGACTTCCCGTACCGCGGCAAGCGGCTCACGGTGGTGGTGCGCCTGCCGGCCAAGGCGGCCTCGCGTGAAGGGGCGTATGCGGTCGGTGCGGTGACCCTGAACGGCCAGCCGGTGACCGGCGAGGTGGCCTCCTCGGCGCTCCCGGCGTTGGCGCGCTTCGAGGTGACGCTTCTGGACACACCGGAGGCGGGCGCGACCATCACCCGCGTCGAGGGCGCGGACTGGAGGGCGCTCTTCGCGCCCAAGACCCCGGCCATCACCTCGACCGCGGAGGACGCGGGGGCGGTGCGGCTGACCCTCGACGCCGGCGGCGAGGCGGGCCCCGACGTGGCGTTCGACGTCTACCGGGACGGGGTGCTGGTGCAGTCCGCGCTCGCGGGCGGGACCACCTCCTGGCGCGACGTCGGGGCGACCGACTTCGCGCATCGGACCTACTGCTGGTCGGTGGAGACCCGCTTCGTGTCCTCGGGGAACCGCTCGCATCGGTCCGGGCCGCGCTGCCACTGGTGCAGCACCTGCGTGAAGTCGGTGGCCGCGAACGACGCCAGCTTCCAGCACTCGGGCGGCGAGCTCATCCAGAACCACGGGCGCTGGCACATCCAGAACTGGGGCGCCGCCGGCCAGACGGTGGAGGCCCCCTTCACCGTGAGCAAGGGCGGGAACTTCCTGGTGCAGGTGGTGGCCGGGAACGGCGCCGGGCCCCTCAACACCGGCATCACCTGCGGCGTGAAGGTGGTCAGCGTCGTCGAGTCCAGCAGCGGGACCGAAGTCGCCCGAGGGGTGGTCGCGATGCCTCAATTGGGCGACTGGTCGGTCTGGAAGGACTCCTCGTTCGTGCCCGCGAAGCTGGAGGCGGGCAAGACCTACAAGGTCCGCCTCGTCGATGGCGCCGCCGCGGCCAACATGTCGTCCTTCAAGCACTTCGAGGCGTACACGGGCGGGCAGGGCGGCAGCGGCGGCGAGTTCCACTTCGTGAACGTCGCGGAGCTGAAGCTGCTGCAGCTCGACGGCTTCTGAACGACCGGTAACACCTCCGAACGACCGGGGTTTTCCCCGCCTGGTCGGGTGGCCCAGCTGGCCCCCGCGCGCCCCCCGGCTATTCCCCACGCCGGGCCGGGTCGCGTGCTATACACACCGACCGATTTGGCCGGCCCTGCCGGTGTTTTCTGCCCACCGTGGGCAGGCGAGGATGAACAGCATGTTCTTCGAGAAGAAGGAACCGGGTGACAAGAAGCCGCGCGTGGTCCCGCTGCTGCCCCTGCGCGACATCATCGTCTTCCCGCACATGGTCGTCCCCCTCTTCGTCGGGCGCGAGAAGTCCATCAACGCGCTCGAAGAGGCGATGGCGCACGACAAGGACATCCTGCTCGCGGCCCAGAAGAAGGCGAAGACCAACGAGCCCCTCGCCGAGGACATCTTCACGATGGGCACGCTGGGGACGATCATCCAGCTGCTGCGCCTGCCCGACGGCACGGTGAAGGTGCTGGTCGAGGGCAAGCGCCGCGCGCGCATCCGCAAGTTCCTGCCCAACGACCACTTCTTCCAGGTCGAGTGCGACGAGATCGTCGAGCAGGTGGACAAGACGGTCGAGCTCGAGGCGCTGGTGCGCTCGGTGCACGCGGTCTTCGAGGGGTACGTCAAGCTCAACAAGCGCATCCCGCCCGAGATGCTGATGTCGGTGGCCACCATCGACGACCCGGCGCGCTTGGCGGACACCATCGTCGCGCACCTGTCGCTCAAGCTGAACGACAAGCAGGCCATCCTGGAGACGGAGAGCCCGGCGAAGCGGCTGGAGAAGCTCTACGAGCTGATGCAGGGCGAGATCGAGATCCTCCAGGTGGAGAAGAAGATCCGCACCCGCGTGAAGAAGCAGATGGAGAAGACGCAGAAGGAGTACTACCTGAATGAGCAGATGCAGGCCATTCAGAAGGAGCTCGGCGAGCGCGACGAGTTCAAGAACGAGATCCAGGAGCTGGAAGAGAAGATCAAGTCGAAGAAGATGTCGAAGGAGGCGACGCTCAAGGTCAAGAAGGAGCTCAAGAAGCTCAAGATGATGAGCCCGATGAGCGCCGAGGCCACCGTCGTCCGCAACTACATCGACTGGATCCTGGGCCTGCCCTGGTACGAGTGCACCAAGGACAAGATCGACATCACCGAGGCCGAGAAGATCCTCGACGAGGACCACTACGGCCTGAAGAAGCCCAAGGAGCGCATCCTCGAGTACCTGGCCGTCCAGGCGCTGGTGGAGAAGATCAAGGGCCCCATCCTCTGCTTCGTCGGGCCCCCCGGCGTGGGCAAGACCTCCCTCGGCAAGTCCATCGCCCGCGCCACCGGCCGCAAGTTCGTGCGCCTCTCGCTGGGCGGCGTGCGCGACGAGGCCGAGATCCGCGGGCACCGGCGCACGTACATCGGCGCGCTGCCCGGCAAGATCATCCAGTCGCTGAAGAAGGCGGGCGCCAACAACCCGGTGTTCCTGCTCGACGAGGTGGACAAGATGTCCACCGACTTCCGCGGCGACCCCTCGTCGGCGCTGCTCGAGGTGCTGGACCCGGAGCAGAACCACAGCTTCAACGACCACTACCTGGACCTCGACTACGACCTGTCCAAGGTGATGTTCATCTGCACCGCGAACACCCTCCACGGCATCCCCGCGCCGCTGCAGGACCGCCTGGAGATCATCCGGCTCGCGGGCTACACCGACCTGGAGAAGATGTCGATCGCCCGGCGCTACCTCATCCCCAAGAAGAAGGAGGAGAACGGGCTGACCGACGTGAAGGTGAAGTTCACCAAGCAGGCCATCCACGCCATCATCAACCGCTACACGCGCGAGTCCGGCGTGCGCAGCCTGGAGCGGGAGATCGCCACCATCTCGCGCAAGCTCGCGCGCGACGTGCTCAAGGGCGGCGACAAGGAGACCCCGCGCATCGTCACCGCGAAGGGGCTGCCCAAGTTCCTGGGCGTGCGGCGCTACCGGCACGGGCAGATCGAGAAGGTGGACCAGGCCGGCCT
>CAZAIE010000003.1:0-30154 GCA_964485035.1 uncultured Myxococcaceae bacterium
GGCGCTCTGGAGGGATGGAATCGGGACTCCCCCAAGCGATGGCGCCAGGGAGGAGGGAGGTTGTTGACAGCGTGGGGTCGAAGGGCTAGAAACTGCGCCCTGCTTCGCGAGGGAAGAACTTCAAGAAGCGGGATCGGGGAGTGGCTCAGTCTGGTAGAGCACTTGGTTCGGGTCCAAGGGGTCGCAGGTTCAAATCCTGTCTCCCCGACAGGTAGAAGGCCGCAGGATCGTTCGGGAAACCGACCGCCTGCGGCCTTTGCTTTTGCGGGCTGGCCGCGTCTTGTGACAGCCGGATGACATGCGGGCGCGTCTCCGGGGGGACCAGAGACGCGGCTTGGTAGGGGTTGGTAGCGGGTAGGCGGGAGTGGCCCTGGTTCCCGGCCGACATGGCCTCCGTCGCGCGCTACGTGGCCCGCTGGCGCGCCGTCCGGCACTCGCTGGGCTGGGCGCCCATGACCGCTGCCACGCGCAACACGGGCCTGCCGAGGGCAGGCTTCGCTGCCGCCTACCCGGCCTTCCTTTGTGGAAGCGAAGGCGGCGCGCCGATGGATTCCATGCAGGGCGCGGACGGTCGGACGACGAGGCAGTCTTCGCGCAACAGAGCGTCGTCCTTCGCCCAGCCAGACCAGAGCAGTGCAGCGCCCACCAGTGAAAGCGGCGTTCCATCCACCACGCGCACGCCGTTGCCGGACCTCCGCGCTTCCTGAAGTGCGGACTTGAAGCTCACCGCCGCGGTTGCTGCGTCCCGGACGTGAACCTGCGCGTCCGCCGGGTTCGCCTTGGCACGGCCGGAGACGAACGCCTCCCACAGCAGGATGCACTCGGGCGCAGGCTCCCAAGTCTTCCACCTCGTTGTCCCGGAAACCCCCTCGCGCTTGAGATTCGCGAGCAGGAACGCCAATTCATGGAGACCGAGGGCGGTCACGCACGCACCCGCCGACGCGAAGCATGACCTATCGCCATCGCCGTCTCGTCCCCTGCACAGCCCGCCGGACCTGTCGGGGACCGGAAGGAACAGTGGAGACTCAATCCCGAGCGAGAGGCTGTGCCCGGAATCAAGGTCCGCCCGCAGCACGGCAGCAAGGGTGTCGATGTCTGTTCCGCCCGAAACAGCTCGGCGCTGGCCATCCACAACACGTGCCCAGCCGAAGTTGCCCTTCCGGGTGGAGCCCACATCGCAGGCGTAGTCGATAAGCTCCGGCATACGTGCTCCTCCGTGGATTGAGCCACCTGAATCTCAGCGAGCGGACGATCGCTGGGGATCCCTGGCGGCAGCGACGCGTCACACGGGCCCGCCCAGTGGGCGGGCGCCCCATGTGACTACCGCCGAGCTACGCGACGACGTACCGGGCCTTGAGCCCGTCCACCCACTTCCGAGCGTCCGGCACGTCCGCCACGGCGGCAAGTCCTGCGATCAGCTTGTCGAGGGGGATGAACAAGAACGTCTCGGGCCTGGCGAGGAAGCCGCGGAAGTGCTCGATGGTCTTGCCGTCGTGAAGGAGCGCCTTGTTGTTGCTGGGCGCGACCACCGCGAAGAAGGCGTGCTTCGCCTCCGTGCGCCTTGCCTCTGCGTGCGCCAGCGTGTGGTTGACCCAGAGTTGCCAGGACGGGCCGCTGAAGGGGCACCCAGCGGTGCGAACACGCTCCATCGACAACGTGCTGGCTTCGCGCGCGCGCTCCCAGTACTTGAAGCCTTTCTTGGAATAGCCACACGAGGCTCCGTCCTCGCCGATCTTCACGCTCGACGGGCAGGGACTCTTCGCTCCCTTCTTCCGGAAGCCACACACGCTGAACTCGGGCTCGACGAACTTGGTCTCGATCGTGAGCACGCCCCTGGCGCCTGCCTCGTCGCGGAAATCCACAAGCACATCGCAGTCGACGCCCGACTGACCTGACTGGTCACTGAAGACGTCGTTCTTGGGCGTGTGCTCGATGGCGACGCTCTCCACGCTATTGATGGCAGGCACAAAGGCGCTCAGGGCCTTCGCCGCCGTCGACCTTCCCGAGTCCTGCGCGAGCGGCGCGAACAGGTTGAAGCACATCGCCTGGCTCGACAGCATGTTCACGTACGTGCGGGACTCAAGCACGCCCTTGCCCGCGGCGGCGCGGGCCTTCGCTGCCTCGAAGCACACGGGCAGGATGAAGTTGGCACCCTCAGAGGCGGCCTGCTCTGCCAGCCAGTGGCCGTGCTTGTCCCACGGCTTCCTCAACTCGACCGTGCGATAGCGGCGCTGCTGGGCCTCAGCTCGAGCGCGAAAGGTGTCGCCGGTCGTATAGACCGGGCCCTCATCGGTGTTCCCCATGGCTCCTCCCTTGATGCGTGTCGAGATTGACGGACGGTGAGGCTACCACCCACTGCGGACAAGCTCCCGAGCTACGTCCAGGCTGCCGGCTTTGGTATCCGCCGCCTACTTTGCGGCGACACGCTTCGGGTACTTGGTCACGTGGAAGAACAGGAACCCGTTCCAGGGCGTCCCCGTGATCTCGCGAGCGATCGGCGTCAGCGACGCCCACTCCTTGCCGTCGAACCGGAAGCCGGACTCGAGAACCACGACCTCGTAGACCTTCCCGCGGAACTCGCGTCTCAGCACAGAGCCTTGCGGCGGCAGGCGCGCGTCGCGACCAGCCGTGCTCTTCGGCCGCGGTGTGGGTGCTCGCCTGGAGACGAGCGAGAAGGCCTCGTCTCCGGCCTGCTCCCGCAGCGCCGGGAGCAGCTTGCCGAGGAGGTAGCTCCTGTCCCGACTCGTCGTCGGCTCGCCGAGCACCTCCTCGTACTTCGACCGCAGCTCGGCCATCGACATCTTCTGCACGGCGACCAAGGCATCTGCATTCGTCATGTGACCAGACCTCGGTCACATGACGGCTCCTCTCGCCCGCCAAGGCAACCTCATCTCCAGCGTCGCCGAGGGCGCTCGAGCGCCTTCTCCGCAGCGACGACCTCCTCAGGCGTCGCTCGAGGATCGTGGAAGACGCAGAAGCCAGACCTTCGGGCCGTCCAGGGGCAGCCGAACTTGGCGCACCCGCGTCCGAAGCCGTACGGGTGGAGGGGGCCGTTGTAACGAGTGGGACCGCGGTATCGAGGCATGGCTGCTCCCTTCGGTGGTGTCGGTGAACCAGGTGCCCAGCGCCGGGACCGAGGCGCTGGGCATCTTGCCCTTCGTTACGCAGCCGCACGGCGACGCCCATGCTTCGGCTCGGGCTCGGCGGGCGTTTCCGTCTTGCTCGCGCCATCGGCGGCGGGCTCGGCGGGCGGGGCGACCGTCGGCGTGACCACTCCGATCCCCGCCCGCTGCAGCAGCTGCTGGCGGATGGCCTGGAGCGTCTCCGGGTGCTCGACGAGGAACTGCTTCGCGGCCTCGCGCCCCTGGCCGATGCGCTCGCCGCCGTAGGAGAACCAGCTCCCGCTCTTTTCGATGAGGTTCGCCTCGACGCCCAAGTCGATGACCTCGCCGGTCAGCGAGACGCCCTGGCCGTAGAGGATGTCGAACTCCGTCTCGCGGAACGGCGATGCGACCTTGTTCTTGGCGACCTTCACCCGCGTCCGGTTGCCGATGACCGAGGCCTCGCCGTCCTTGCCGCCGCTCTCCTTGATGGCGCCGACCCGGCGGATGTCGAGGCGCACGGAGGCGTAGAACTTGAGCGCGTTGCCGCCGGTGGTCGTCTCGGGGTTGCCGAACATGACGCCGATCTTCATGCGCAGTTGGTTGATGAAGACGACGAGGGTCTTGCTCTTCGAGCAGGTAGCGGTGAGCTTGCGCAGCGCTTGGCTCATCAGCCGGGCCTGCACGCCCATGTGCGCGTCGCCCATCTCGCCCTCGAGCTCGGCCTTCGGCACCAGGGCGGCGACCGAATCGACCACGACGACGTCGATGGCGTTCGAGCGCACGAGCATGTCGACGATCTCGAGCGCCTGCTCGCCGCTGTCTGGCTGGGAGAGGAGGAGGTCCTCGGTCTTCACGCCGAGCTTCCGGGCGTAGCCGATGTCCAAGGCGTGCTCGGCGTCGATGTACGCGCACACTCCCCCGCCCCGTTGGGCTTCGGCGACCACGTGAAGGGCGAGCGTCGTCTTGCCCGAGGACTCGGGGCCGTAGACCTCGGCGATGCGGCCGCGCGGCAGGCCGCCGACCCCGAGCGCCACGTCGAGGCCGAGCGAGCCGGTGGAGATGACCTCGACCGGCGGCCTGGCGCTGTCGTCGCCAAGCGCCATGATGGCGCCCTTGCCGAACTGCTTCTCGATCGCCGCCACTGCCGCCGTGATCGCCTGCATCTTCTCGCTCTTGGCTTCCATCGCACTCTCCCGGTTTGTGCTGCGTTCGGAAGCACAGTACGGCCGTGCTATGACGAATCAGGTACCAGTTACAACATGCTGAGATTGCCGGGCTTTTCTGGCGGAGGACGCTCGGAACCGACACACTGGCGAAAACCCCAGGCGGAGTGAGCGCTTGCCAGCCGTCGCGATGTGACAGAATCCGTCTGCCTTCATCCGCGCCAGAGGGAGCATGCGCAAGAAGCCCGAGCACAAGTACGAGCCTGCGCGCCGCCTCCGAGACGTCCGAACGATGCTCGCGTCAGGCGGCGCGTCCATCTACGACATCGCCGAGCGGCTCGACGTGAACCCCCGCACCGCTCTCCGCTACCTGCAGGCGCTCGAGGCCTCCGGCGAGCCGCTCACCGAGGAGCGCGCCGGACGCCGGAAGGTCTGGCGGCTTATGCCGACGGCGCGCCACCAGGCGATCTCCCTCACGCAGAGCCAGATGATCGCGCTCTTCCTCTCGCGACGCGTCTTCGACTTCCTAGCCGGCACCGGGTTCAAGGAGGACCTCGACGAGGTCTTCGCGACCCTGGAGGCGACCATCAAGGCCAAGGACGCCGTCGCCGCGCGCAACCTCGACCGCAAGCTCTACGACGTGAACGAGGCGCCCCACATCTACGAGGGCCGGCTCGACCACATCAACGACATCCTCACCGCCTTGATGCACGAGGAGCGGCTGCGCGCCACGCACACCAGCGTGGCCAAGGGGCAGAAGGCGTTCGTGCTCGAGCCGTACACCTTGCTCGTCTACAAGAAGGGGCTCTACCTCGCTGGCTTCAGCCAGCACCACGGAAGCATCCGGCTCTTCGCGCTCGACGGCTTCCTCGAGGTCGACTGGCTCAAGAAGGACAGGTTCGTCTACCCGGAGGGCTACCATCCCTCGCAGCTCGCCGAGGGCGCCTTCGGGCTGATCGGCGGCACGCGCACGCGGGTCCGCATCCGGTTCGACGAGAGCGTCGCCCGCTACGTCCAGCGCCGCCGATGGCACACCACGCAGGAGATCCAGAAGGTCGCCGGCGGCGTCGAACTCTCCATGGAGGTCGCTGGGACCATCGAGCTGGTGAGCTGGGTACTCGGCTTCGGCGACAAGGCCGAAGTGCTCGAGCCAGAGAGCCTGCGGGACGCCGTTGGTAGCGAACTTCGGCGAGCGGCTGCCCGCTATGCCGGGTAGCTGCAATCCCAATCAGTCCAGCGGCTCCCAGATCAACGATGCGTCCTCGCCCAGGTGGTACTGGAGTCCAGGCGCGAGCCGAGCGCACCGCACAGCCTCCTCCCCGAGCCAGATGCCGTTCGTGCTACCAGCGTCGGCGATGAATACGCTTTCGTCGCGGCGGACGATGAGCGCGTGAACGCGCGAGACGCTGCCGTGGCTGAGCGCCCGCCGCCCGGCACAACGGTCGTAGCGCCCTAAGACGACGCCCCGGTCAAGCGCGGATAGCCCCACCGGCAACTCCTCGCGTCCGGTCGGCGAGTCGAGCGTCAGTATTCCCGCTGGCGCCTCCCCGTCCTCGAGCAACTCTGCAGGCTCTGCTGACACCGGGCCGTCGCAGGCTGTCACCGTGCTCTCGCGGCAGGCTCTGTGCTCCGCCGCCCAGATCGCCTGCGGCGCCTCCAGCTTCGCGGCAATCCGGCGCGCCGCCAAGTTCGCGAAGGGTGGCATCGCGTCGGGATCCCAGGGCAGCTCGACCCCTGTGGGGAAGCAAGCGATGACGGCTCCCGGCACGCGAAGGAAGAAGTGCCCATCCGCGTCGATGGCGCTCACGGTCTCGCAAGTCTCCAGCTGCAACCCAGCCGTCGAACTCAGGTCGACCACATGGACTCGCACGCCGTCCCCCACGCGGCGAGCCAGGACCAGGCAGTGCCGCAAGGAGAGGCTCGCATCCGTCGGCAGGTACAGGTCCGCGCAGCCATGTCGGCCGACCGTGGCCGAACGCAGCTCGTCGGTCGCCGCGAGCCACAGGCATCCCTGGATCTCGTGGATCCCCAGGACGAAGACCATCACGCCCGGGCGGTGCTCCCTGCCGAGCAGTCCTGCCATCTGCCGATGGTGGGCATTGAAGAGCCCGCGCACGTTGAGCCAGCCCTTCGGGGCGGCGAGGTAGCGCGTACCGCTGTTCGTTGCTTCCTCACCATCGGCGACCCAGCCGAGTCGCAGGACACGGGTCTCGTTGCTGGTCGAGGCCATGGTCAGCCCTCCTGGAGTTGGTGGGCGCGCTCCGACTGCATGAGCGACCTGAAGCAGCGCGGGCAGAGGTCGTGGTCCAATCGGGCGCTGACCCGGCCGTGGAAGAAGAAGAGCGCCCTTGCGTTCAAGCAGCGCTGGCAGGTGTGTCGCTGGAACTTCCGAGAGCACGTCTTCATCGCCGCCTCCGTGTCCCTGCGAGTTCTCCTTGAAATCAGAGTACGCAGCGCACGGACACTGGCGGCCGTCCTAAGCCTGAGCGACCACCTCCCTCACCAACTCGGCGAGACGCAAGTCGTTGTCACCGACCAGCACGACGGCGCGCTCGGCTCGATCGCCCTCGACCGACCCATGGCGCAGCCCGGAAGGCCAGCTTCAGCCCGCTCGCCGCCTCGGCCGCTCGCAGCATCTGCTTTCCGGCGAGGGTGGTGGGCCGCGCAGCGATGAGCTGCCATGCACCGGGCAATGCGACCATCGAGAGGAGCGGAGCCGCCGTCGCCGACGCCGCGACCGGGCGGATGACGAGCTCCCCTTCGTCGCCGCACTCGCCGTAGGCGAAGCGCAACCTGCGCTCGTTCCTCGCCGCGATCATGCGATCGGGCTCCTCTACTTGAGCGCTCCAGCCTCGCGCACTTGTCCCCTGCTATCGACCGCGAGGACCTTACGCTCTGGGAGCACGACGGCGTAGAGCGGTCTGCCCTCATCGACGCCCGAGTCGAGGGTGATGCGCCACCGGTCCGCGAAGTGTGGCGCGTTGGCATGCCGCACCGCATTGCTCGCGGGGTTCTTGGTGTGTCCGCTGACCACGACCTTGCCCCACCCCGCGGTGCTGGCGACCGCAAGCTCCCTCTCGCGGAGTTGCAGGGGCGTGTGCAGCCAGACCGGAGGCAACTCCTTGCGCGTCAGCTCGGCGAGCTGCTTGGCCAGAGGCTTGTCCGCGAACAGGCCAGCGTGGACGAAGACGAAGTCGTAGGTCTGGTGGAACCATGGGAGGCCCTGGAGGAACGCCTGGTGGCTCTTCGGCATCCTCGCCACCAGCTCCCTGGCGCTCTTCGCTCCGTAGGCGGCGCACGTACTCCTCCCACCAAATTTCCAGCCCCAGTATTCGCACCATTGGTCATCTGGCGCCGCGCCTTGCCACCCCAGCGTCCGCGCGCAGGCGAGGTCGTGGTTGCCCATGATGGGCACGAAGCGATCTCCGCGCTCCTGCTTGAGGGCGATGAGCCTGTCGAGCAGCGCAGGAATCTCGGTGCCGTTGTCGACGTAGTCGCCGAGGGTCACGAGGACGTACTCGCACCCGAGCTTGTCGTCCGCGAAGGCGAGGATCTTCTCGAAGAGCGAGAGGTGCCCGTGGAGGTCCGCGATGGCGAGGTATGTCGTGGCCATGTGCTCGTCCTCCTACGAACTGCGAGTGGTGAGCCTCCCAGCGAGCTCTTCGAGGTCGCCGCACCCGTAGTCGGACGGGCGGCGCGTCTTGCACCCGAGCACCTGCTCCCGCCACTGGGCGGGCACCGCGACGGCTCCGTGCACCGCGCCGAGCAGCGCTCCGGCGATGCAGCCGTTGGTGTCGGTGTCCCCGCCGCGCATCACGGTGTCGACGACCCCGTCCTCGAGCGACTTGGCGTGGAGCAGTTGGTAGCACGCGTTCTGGAAGGCAAGCCGGACCCAGCCCATCTTGTGGCTGTAGTCCGCCGGCGCTTCGGCCCTGGCGCGTTCGAGGGTGTCGAGAATCGGCGCCGCGAGCGGCTCCTTCTTGGCGAACGCGAGCGCGTCCTCGTAGACCTCCGCGGCGCTCTTGCCAGTGCGGACCGCGTAGGCGATGGCGTGCGTGAAGACCACGCATGCGGCCTGGCAGACCGGGTCCGGGTGGCTCAGCCGCGAGTCCTGCGCCGCTGCCTGGGCGAGCTTCGCCGGGGCGAGGTCCCAGCCCCACACGCCGAGCGGGCTCGCGCGCATCAGCGACCCGTTGGCCTGGGTGCTCTTGCTCGCGCGCGCCTCGAGCTGGTCGGCGACGCCGCGGTCCTTGCGCACCTCGCCGCCGAACGCCTGCCGGGTCGCGTTGCCGACGTCGAACGGACCGGAGCGGTACCACGCGAGGTAGCGCAGCGCGGCGTCGTCGGCGTTGTATTCGCCTTTCGCTGCGAGGCTACGCGCCAACGCGAGCGCGAGCTCCGTGTCGTCGGTGACCTGGCCCGGCTACACACCGAACGGGCCGCCGCCCACGATGGCCTTGAGCCCGTGGGGGTACATCCGCCCGATGGCGCTCGCGCTTTTGAACTCCACCGTCGTGCCGAGTGCGTCGCCCGCCGCCTGGCCCAAGAGAGACCCGAACCCGCGCTTCAGGATCCCTTCATTCGCTGTCGTCATGCCCGCCTTCCTTTCGATTGGTCCTCGCTGCATCGATCAACAGCTTATGGGTCGGACGGACACCAAGGTTTCGGCTCGCGCATCCTCTCGCATTTGCTGGGACTTCCGTGCGTCGGATGCACCGAGAGCTGCGCCAGGTCGAGCACACACAGAACCGGCTGGCCCGGGAGCGCCGCGTACGGCTGCCGCGCGAGCAGGTCGTGGCCGCCGGGCTGGTTCGTTAAGTCGTTGGAGGCGCTGCGCGCCCGCGACGGGCTCCCGTCCTGGCCAGGCGCGGGTGGCGCGTCTCGGCCCTCACGGCGACGTCGACCTGCGACGACGACTCTCCTCGTGGGCGTGCGGCCGCGGCTTGTGCGGCGCCTCGTTCTCGCTGGTGCTGCGCTTCAAACCAAAAAGCGGCGCGCCTTTTGCGGAGTCGTGCTGTAGCTGTACTGTCCGGTGCTGCGGTAGGTGTTGGACTCGGACACGTTGGCAAAGGTGTCGAGGAAGTCCGCTCGAGTCATTTCGTAAGTGCCCTCCGGGGTTTCAATCCGGAACGACTCATCCTCAGCAAGGCCTTCGATCACCTCCGCCCTAAAGAGGAGGCGGGTGGCGCGGTAACTGTTGGCAGGGCGTGCGGCCTCTCGCCGGGACTGCGTCGGCCCGGTCGCGGGCACCACGCGCGCGGTCGGCGCAGGCGCGGCAGGTGGTAGTGCCTCTCCGCGCGCGTGTGAGTCGCACGCGCGAATCACCTCGATGACCTCAGGTACCTCCCCCAGCCCGGCCCACACCTTGGGGACCGCGAAGTGGTTGGAGGGCGAGAGGAGCAGCCGCATGTGCTCCTGCAGCTTGTCGAGCGAAAGCTCCTCCAGCGGGGTCCGCGTTCCCAGTCCGACGCCGTCGATGTGCGCCAGCTTCCAGCCGGCTGTGTAGAACGCCTGGAAACGTTTCAATTCCGCAAACTTCACGGGGATTTTCCCATTCACCGCGAGGTCAGCGACCTCATCTAGGCTGGGGCAGGAACCCTCCAGCGCCAACGTGAAGGCCCAGACCGCGGGGCTGTTGTCACACGGGAGAAGTGTTCGGCCTGACGGGTGCGTTGGCGCTGGGCCCCGGCGGGCGGCTTCCTTTCGGACGAAGAGCGGGAGGGCAGGAGTGCGGATCCACTCGCGGAGCAACTCGTTCCATGCGTGCACCAACTCCGGCCGCACGCGCGGGCGCAGTGGGCTCGTCGCCCAGGCCGAGGCAAACGCGAGGATTGGTGCGCGGAGTTCATTCGGGAGCTGGGGCG
Source organism: uncultured Myxococcaceae bacterium (assembly GCA_964485035.1). Lineage (GTDB taxonomy): Bacteria > Myxococcota > Myxococcia > Myxococcales > UBA5297 > CAZAIE01. Next base: position 10,132 of record CAZAIE010000003.1, read on the forward strand.
GGCAAGTGGGGAGCATGCACTATCTCCAGGCGTCAGGACATGTAGAAGTATGCGGGGCCGGGTGACCTCGGAAACTCCTCGTTCCCGTCCTCCGACGTGAGAATCGGTGGGCCTGCAGTGCGCCTCGCGCATACGTGTGCTGGCCCTCCACACCTTTCGACGAATGCAAGAAAGGAAGCGACTCCTAGCGCACGCGTATCCGCGTGGATCCCGACTGCCATCGGCCCCGTAATGAGCTCCGGCACCGTCGGCACCGTCGTCGTGACCCAGTCCTTTCCAGCGTACGTTCCTATGTCGCCGATTACGTCTTCGTCCTTTGCATTCTTGAGCCAGGCTTCTAGCCTCGAAACAAGCTTGGTCCACTCATAGGGGCCCTTGGGCAGGAACACGCCGCCAAAACGCTCCGCGCCCTGTCGGAAGGGATGCTGCTTGGCGTGCGCCTCGAGACGTTGGCGGATCTCGTCGCTCTCCACCGCAGCCCAGTGCCTGTCGTAGGCCTGCCATTGAGCGGCAGTAACTTCCTGCGCCTCGCGGTCGATCTCCCGTACCGAACCGGGGTCAAATTGCTTGGAGCGAAATTGCCCCGCCGTCCCAGCTCCATTGAAAGCAGTATTTGTTTCGGAGTCCAAGAGCTCTTCCTCTGCCAAGAGGAAGATGTCAGGGCGGCCTTTCAAGCGGGCGATACACGGCATATGAACCTCGCGCGTTCTGGTCCTAGGACGCTCTGCAATGCGTGTTTCGGTCTAGTGCGTAGACCACCTCGTCTTCATCGCTGTCGCCACCCACCACCATGAAGCCGCACTTCCGCATCACGCCACGGGAGGCGACGTTTTCCGGGTCAATCGTGGCAATCACCCGACAGACTTTCTGCGTCTCGAATGCCCAATCCACCAGCATGCGGACGCTCTCAGAGGCCAAGCCGCGTCTGCGCGCGCTGGGGGCTATCGCGTACATCAACTCGACGTTGCCGCCACGCGTCGGAGGCCCTTTGAATCCTGCATCGCCAACAAGGGCGGCAGATGTGCGGTCTCCCCACGGGCGCTCGATCACCCACCAGTACCACCATCCCTCTTCGCCCTCCTTCATGTCGTCCAGCACATACGGGGCTCCAGCTGAAAACCAGGCACCATCCCAGTCATGGGCCAAGGGCACTCCGAGGTGCGCAGCGACCCTTTGAGGAGCGGTGATGCCATGAAAGATCCACTCCCTCGTCCCCGGAACGAGAATGACCGAATTGGCAATGAGAGCGCTCTTCGTCATGTCTGCGCCAAACCGGCAGGGCTCGATCACCGAGGCCCTCGCCGTCGCAGTCTCACGGCAGGACGGCTTCTCCTTGCGTTGGATCTTCGGTCGCCGGACACAAGAATACGTGTGGGACGGACATGGACCCGTAAGCCCTTGATTTCGCTCGACTCGCGTCCTATGCGTGGCTGCTCAACAGGTCCTTGGCGCGCCTCTCGAGTGCCTTCTGCCATGCTGGCGGACTGATGATCCGCACCGCCCCGCCGTACCCCAACGCCCAGTTCACGGCGTAGGTCTCGCTGGCCATCCTGGTCTTCACCGTGACCGAGGCGTCGTCGTTGTCGTGGGCCTGGGATCCGAACTGCTCGCGAGCCAGGCGCGCCAGGGACTTGGCGAAGCGCACCTCGATCTCGGGGTACAGGTCGGCGTCCGCGAACAGGACAGTGCGCGCTCCAGTGTCGGCGCCCTTGTGCTCCCCGAAGCAGCGGTTGCCGATCCTTGCGTCGAGGATCCGATCGAGGCGGTAGAGCTTCTCCTTGGCGTCCTTGACCGACCAGGCCGCGAGGTACCAGCGGCCGGAATGCGTGTACAGCAGCCGCGGCTCGATGGCCCTCGCCCCCGCCTTGCCTCGCGCAGGCGAGTAGTACTGCAGCGAGACCTCCATCCGCCGCGCGATCGCGTCCTCAAGGATCGCGTGCCACTTCGTCGCCGCGGGCGCCTCGATGGATGCGGCGCGCGCGAGCTCGTCCAGCTTCGGCGCGAGGTCGGTGGGCACCGCCTTCCGCACCTTCTTGAGCGCCGACTCAAGGACGCCGCCTGCCGAGTGCCGGAGCGGCTCGGTGGCGGCCAGCAACGCCGCAGCCTCGCTCAGGGTCAACCGCGGAGGCCGGCTCAGCCCCGCCGGAGGCCAGGCGTAGATGCGATCACCCTCGATCTCCAGGTCGAAGAACTCCTCGGGCGTTCCCGCGGGCGGACCGAGCATCGAGACGAAGCGGACCGCGTCGTTGAGCTCGCGCTCGGTCTCGTAGCCGGCCGCCTTCATGGCCCGCGCGACCGGCATCCCCTTGTGCCCTTGCTTGGCGACGTAGGAGACGAGGAAGAGCAGCCGCTTGAGCCTCTCGACCATGACGTCGTTCATGGCTCACCTCCCTGAACGACGCACTCGAGGAGCTTCTGGGCGGTGGCCCGCACCTTGGGGGGCGCGAGGACCTCCACGTCGAGCCCGGTCGCGAAGACGTGGCGCACCAGCGCGTCAGCATTGCTGGCCTTCACGCGCGCGAGGACGCCCTCGGGCCGAGGCTCGACCTGCGCCCTGGGGATCTGCTGCGCTACAAGTGCTGGGGTGAGGTCCAGCTCGGGCCGGCTACGGAAAAGCAACTCCACCTCGAGGGGCTCGTGCACCCAGTACTCCCAGGGTTGCTGGTCGGCGAGCGCGCGCGAGTCGAAGTCCTCCGGCACGGCGTAGTCGGGCTTCTCTGACTTGTCGTTGAGGATGGCGATCTCGCGGACCCGCGAGACGTAGAAGATGCGTAGGGCCTTGCGAAGGTGGCAGTAGCCGGCAAAGAGCCAGACCCCGCGGCGCCACGCGAAGCCATAGACATCGACGTCGCGCGTCGCCTCGTCCTGGCGCTTCGCGGTGAAGTACTTGAGCCGCACCCGCTTGCGTCGGGTTACCGCTTCCTTGATCACCTCCACGAACCGCGCCTCGTGCTCGCCCACCTGCCGTGCTGGATAGCTGATCGCAGGGCGCGGGGCGGTCCGGCCGGCCTCGGCGCCGTACCAGCGCAGCTTGCGCAGGGCGGACTCGAGGTCCTGCCAAGGCTGGCCGGCGAGCCGGGTCGCGGCGCTGCCTGCGGCGCGCAAGACCGCCATCTCCTCGGGCTTGAAGTCGATGGGCGGAAGCCCGCATTCACGCGGGTTGAGGCAGTAGCCCTGCGGCGACTCGGGGTCGTCCTGGACGTACTGGATGTGGATGCCGGCTGCTTCGAGCAGGTTCTTGTCGCGCGTCCACTTCTTCTCTCGCGCGGCGAAGGAGCCGGCGTAGTCCTTCGGGAAGGCTTCAAAAATGTCATCCCGGCTCACGACGTCGGGGTGGTGCGCGAGCAGGAAGGCGACGACTTTCAATAGTCGGCCTTCAGGCTGAGTGCCGTCCTTGAGCTCGCCCCTCGGCCCCTCGAGTTCTTCCTTGAGCATGCCCGGGATCAAACTCCCAGCAACTCCGCGCGGCAAGCACGCTGGTCCGGTCGGCAACAGGCTGCCTCCGAGGTCAATGTCCGTCCGGTCGCTACACTGGCGTCAGAGTGAATGAGGGCGGCACGACGACGCCGAACCCATGGAGGTGAACGCCATGCCCATCTGACCGACGGAAGGGACGCACGACAGCAGTAGGCGGCACCAGGCCGCCGGCGCGGATTTCGCCCACCTTGGTGGCGCGCCCCCAGTGCCATCTAAGCCGTTGGGAGCTCATGGGCTCCCCTCGCGAAGGCGGAGCCCTTCGCGTCTCTGAAGGAGGCAATTCGGATGATTCGCGAGAAGCAGACCTGCAAGACCCTCGACGTCCTGGTCCACGTGGAGCAGCTCGTGGAGAAGCGCGAGCTCGACGAGGCGCGCGAGACCTTGACCAACCTGCTGCGCGAGGATCCCCGCGCCCACCGCTCCAGCCACGTCGCCTGGTGGTTCGCAATCGTGTCCGACTACCAGGAGCGCTTCGAGGAGGCCATGAACCACATCGAGCACGCCCTGCAGATCGACCCGCTGTGCGTCCCGTACCACCGCTCCTTCGACGTCATCATCGACCGCATCCGCAAGGCGCTCGCCGCCGGGGACCGCAAGCCGGACGACCCCTCGACGCCGAAGCTCTACCGGCTGCTCGTCGGCAATGCCGCCGCCGACACCGACAGCCACCTGGCGATGGCGCGCTTCCACGCCCACCGCGGCGAGCACGCCGCCGCCCTGCGCCTGCTCGAGGCCATCACCACGCTCGAGCCGACCCACCGCGGGGCCTGGGAGATGACCCTCGAGACCTCTCGCGCCGCGGGCGACTCCGCGCGCGCCGAGGCCTCCGCCCGACAACTCCAGGGGCTCGCTTCGTGCGACCAGCCGGTCGTCTTCTCCATCCCCGGGACCGCGGAGGGCTGACGTCGGGGCGATGTCCGTCCGGCCCGTAGTCTGGCATCAGGTTGGGCAAGCGGAGGGAGGGCTCCATGGGCGCGGCGCTCGACATGACCACCGAGGTCGAGGATTCGGAAACCGGGGGCCTGCGCCGGCTCGCCCGGGACGAGGAAGCGCGCCTCGTCCAGACCCTCGCCGACCTCGCGCGCTCGACTGACCGGCTCGCCGCGAACCGGCAGTTCCGGTTCCTCCTCTACGGCCGGGCGCGCATGCTCTTCTACGGGCACTTCAACCAGTTCCTCATCTACAGCCAGTTCCCCTCGGCGACCTTCGTCCAGGGACCGCGGCAGTGGGAGCGCATGAGCCGCAAGGTCCTGCCTGGGGCCAAGCCAATCCGCATCCTGGCGCCGAGCCGCAGCGGCCGTCCCTGGCCCTTCAAGGAGGTTTCGGTCTTCGACGTGTCACAGACCTCGGGCCCGGCGATCCCGGACCTCGACGTCACTTACCGAGGCGAAGCGGCGTGCCTGCCGAAAGTCGAGGCGGCGCTCGGCCTGCTTGGCCTCCAGCTCTTCGAGGAGGATGACCTCGGCATCAGCTTGGATGGCGTGACGCTGGGGATGGCCACCGGGGGCGGCATCCGCATCCGCCGTGGCCTCGCTCCCGCTGAGCGCCTGCGCGTGCTGGTGCACGAATGCGCCCATGAGCTGCTCCACCTCGCCAAGGAGCAGCGCGGTCCCTTGAACAGGATGGTCGGCGACAAAGCTCTGCGCGAGACCGAGGCTGACGCGACGGCGTTCGTGGTCTTGAGCCGGATGGGTATCGACTACAACTGCCCGTCCTACATCGTCTGGCAGGGCGGCGACGGCAAGGCCATCCTCCGCTCTTTCAAGCGGATCGTCGCAGCAGCCCGCGCCATCTCCCTTGCCATCGAAGGCAAGAAGCCCAGGGTCGCCATTCCACGGCTGCCGAGGAGAGGGTGATGGCGAGGCCCGCGTGCAGCCCGATGACCGCGTTCCGCTACGCCTCGGCCCTCGAGCGCGGCACCGACGTCCCCAAGACCATGGCCGGAACGCTTGCGCTGCTGGACGGGCCGGCAGGCACGCCGGACCCGGGCATGCACAAGTACCGCGTCGTCGTCGGCCGGAGCACGGGGCGGAGTGCGCCACGGGTCTTCGGCACGTCTTCCTTCTACGGCGACGGACGCGAGGTGGACCTCGAGGACGCCTTCGACCTGGGCGGCTTCGACACCGTGGTGGTCGAGAAGCCCCGGGGCACGTTCGGCGCGCGCGAGTCCGCGACCATCCTCGGGCACATCGTCGAGGACCTGACCTACGAGCACCTGCCCTGGCTCTTCATCGACGCCGACGGCACCCGCCTGGTCGTCCGCCGGCTCTGTGACTTCGACCGCGCCGGCGCGCGCTCGTACAGCCGCCTCAACGAGCGCATTCTCGATGCGCTCGCGCTGTGCGGATTCGCCCCGCGCGTGCGCCGCCGGCAGAGCCACCCGAGATACCTGGAGGTGTCGGTCGCCATGGGCGACGACCGGGCCATCTGGGCCCTTCCGGCCCGCACCTCGCGGTGGCGGCACGACCTCGCCAAGGACTTCTCGGTTCTTGAGGCGACAACCGTGGTAGTGCGCCACTTCACGGGAACCGAGCAGCACCGGGCCTCCCGGCAGGGCAAGCAGCTCCTCTCGCTCTGGAAGCTCGTCTCCACGCTCCACGCCGCGAGGATCGAGACTCTTCGGCGGTCGCTTGCGGCGCACACGCCGCGTTTCCGAGGAGCCCTTCGTGGCAGTACAAAGCACTCGCAGTCTTGAACCAATGAGGACACCGATGGCCGCGAGCATCCTCTGGTCGATCGCCGATTGGGCCCGCGCGATCGCCTCGCTTCCCGCAGAAGGCGAGCTGCCGAGCCGCGCCGTCCTCGTCCCGCGAGAGCGGGTCGCGCACGGCCTCCGGCGCGAGCTCGTCCGCATCGACCGAGCCGATGCGCTGACCGGGACGCTCTTCGCCAACCCACTCGCGCTCGCCTGCGACGTGCTGGTCCACGCGGGCGAGCGCTTCGACCTCGGGGAGGGCGCCCTCCGCCGGGTCCGCCTACTGCGCCTCTTCGAGACCGACCTCCGGCTGAAGTACTTCGACCGAGAGCAGCTCCGTTCCGCCCCCGGCTGGGACGAGGCGTTCGCGCGCACCCTGGCCGACCTCGAAGGAGCCGGGCTTCGGCCCGATGACCTGCCCCAGGTCGAGGGCCCTTGGTCCGACGTGGCCACGATCTGGGCTGCCCTGGACCAGTCCGCAGGCGAGAGCTGGTCCAGCCAGCGGATCATCATGAAGGCGGCGGAGATCCTGGAGCGCGCGCCCGCGCGATGGCCCGTCGACGGGCCGACGCTGGCCGCGGTGACCGGGCAGGAGTCGGCAGTCGTCGCGCGCTTCCTCTGCGCCATCCCGCGGGTACGCCTCGCGTTGGTCGGGGTGCGCCCGCTCCGGTCCCGCCACCTCGAACGAGTGGAGGCCCTCTTCGGCGCTGGGCATCGCGACGCGTTGGCCGCCGCGCAGCCCCCTTCGACCGATGGATCCGAGCGCGACCTCCTTTCCCGCTTTCTCTTCGCGCCTCCCGAAGAGCTGGCTCGCCCCGGCCGCGAACGCAGCGCCGGGGCCGACGGGTCCGTGCGGCTGGAGACGCACGCCGGCGTTGATGCCGAGCTCGAAGCCGCCGCGGACTGGGTCGGCCGCCAGGTGCTCGCCAGGACCCCGCTTGAAGAGATTGCGGTCCTGGTCGCCGATGGCGAGGCTCGCGTCGCCCTGATGGTGCAGCGTCTTGCGCGCCTGCCCTGGGCGGACGGCACGCTCCCGGTCCACGTCCCCGGCGGCCTCCCTGCCGTCACCCATGCCGGCGGCACGCGGGCGATCGCTACGGTGCGGGCGTTGGCCGCCCACCTGCCGATCGACCTACTGGCCGAGCTGGTCCCAACCATCCGGTTGCAGTGGCCGCAGTCGACCGAGGGCAAGGGCGAGAAGGACGAGCGGCCAAAGCACCTCTTCCGGGCGCGCGCGGTCGAGATCATCTCCAGCCTCGGCACCGCTGGTGGCAACGCCGAGTGGCCCGCCGGAGCGCTCGAGTGGCTTCCGCGCTTGAAGACCCGTCGGACGGAGCTCGAAGCAGCCACGAAGACCGCCAAGCCGGACGCGAAGCCGTCTCACGACGCCAAGATCCATCGCGACCTCGCCGCGCTTGCTCCCGGAGTGGAGGCGCTCGTGAAGGTGGCCGAGCAGGTTGTGGCAGGCAAGCCGCTCGCCGAGGTCTGGGGCGCACTGCGCGCCTTCCTCGCGGGTTGGATGCTCGACCCGAGCTCAGGCCCCAGGCTCGCGAGCCTGCTCGACGGGGCGCTGGAGCCGCTGTGCGCAAGCAGCGGGTGCGAGGTCCGCGGCGGCGAGGCCCTCCGGGCGATCGAGGAAGCCATCCACGAGCTTCGCGCGCCGCAGGGTCGCTACGGCACGCCCGCGGTCTTCGTCGGGACTCTCGCCGACGCGGTCGGCCTGTCGTTCCAGGCGGTCCGCGTCATCGGCTTGTCGGAGGGGACTGTTCCGCCGAGCCACCGCGAAGACCCGGTCCTGCCCGATCGCCTCCGTTCGCGCCTCCCCCTCCTGCCGCGCACGGCGGACCGCATTCTCGAGCGCCTGCATCACTTCCACCGGGCGGTCCGTTGCGCAACCCGCGAAGTCGTGCTCTCGGCCCCGCTCGTCGGCTTCGACGGCACCGAGCGCCAGCCGTCTTTGGTCTTCATCGAGGCCGCCGCCGCGCTCGCCAGGCCAAGCCCCGGTGGTTCGGCCGCGAGCACAGTGCCTCACTTGAGCGACCTCGAGCGAGACGCGTTCGGCCCGGCCCGAGCGGACGCTTCGGCCTTCCGGTCCGCGAGGCCGCTCTCGCAGGCCGCCTGGCTCGACCACGCGGCGCGTAGTCGCGGCTTGCCGGGCTCGTGGCAGGGACAGCGCTGCCTTGACATGCGCCGCGTGCGCGAATGCCAGGACGGCGAGGCCATGCTCGGGCTCGCGCCGGCAGGCCTGTTCCCCACGGTTCCCGGTTTGCGCGCTGAGGCCCCGATCTCCGCCACCGCGCTCGTAACCCTGCTCGTGTGCCCCCATCGGTTCCTGCTGCAGCGGGTCTTCGGCTGGGACGAGCCGGCCGCGACACCCGCGCTGCGCCAGGTCGACGCCTTGACCTACGGCTCGCTGCTGCACAAGGTGGCCGAGCGGTTTGCCCGCGCGCACGGAGACGCTTTTGTCGCCCACGGCGGCCGGCTGGATCAGTGGCGGAAGACCGGCGACGCGCTCTGCGAGGAGGCCTTCGCGGAATTGCTGCGTCATCACCCGCTCGCCGGCGAGGCGGTCCGGCACCAGGAGCTGACGCGGCTAAAGAAGGACTTCCGCAACTTTCTCGAATACGACTGGAAGCAGTCCAAGGGCGCCCAAACTTGCCGGTTCGTCGACGCCGAGCGCCACTTCGGCTTCGACAAGCCGCTCAGGCTCCTCTTGGACGGCCTGTCCGCCACCCTCTTCGTGCGCGGCTCCATCGATCGGATCGACCGCAGCGGGAGGTCGACGGTGGTGCGCGACCTCAAGACGGGCCGCAGCCATCCCCGCATCGGCGACGAGAGCGGACCGACTCCCGAGCGCGACGTCCAGATCGCCCTGTACGGCCTCGTGGCCGAGCATCTCTCCAGTGATTGGAAAACCACCCAGGAGATCGAGGCCGCCTACGTGTACGTGAGCGGGCGCGGCGACGAGGAGCGCGCCTTCCGGGAGGACTACCGCTCGCTCAAGGATGCGGCCCGCTCGTGGCTGACCGTCGCCCACGACCTCCTGCGATCGCGCCTCTTCCCGCGCACTCCCGACGGCGACGACTGCGAGTTCTGCTCCTTCAGCCCGCTCTGCGGCAGGCACCTGCTTGAGGCCACCGAGCTCCAGCTCGAGGACGCTTTGGAAAAGAGCCCGCTGCGCAGGTTCCTCGCCCTCAAGCGCCCGGAGCCGACCGAAGGGGTAGACGAGAACCTCGACGAGGAGAACAGCGATGACGCGGCCGAAGACGCCTCCTGACCAGAAGGACCGCGACCTGGCGGTGGCCGAACGCAGCCGCAACGTGGTCATCGACGCCGGCGCCGGGACCGGCAAGACCACGATCCTGGTCCAGCGCCTGATCCAGCTCGTCGCGCCCACCGACGACGCGTTGCCTGCCCTGGACATCGCCCGGATCGCTGCGGTGACGTTCACGCGGAAGGCCGCCGGCGAGCTCAAGCTGCGCGTGCGCGAGGCGTTGCTCAGAGAGCTTGCTGGCGCCGGCCTCTCGGACGCCCGCCGCGCCCGGCTCTCTGCCGCGCTGCAGGGCCTCGACACCGCCCACGTCGGGACCATCCACAGCTTCGCGGACCGGCTGCTCCGGCTGCGGCCCCGCGAGGCGCAGCTCAGCCCCTCCTACGAGATCTGCGAGGACACCTCCGGCCTCGAGGCCGAAACGTACGACGTCCTGCTCCAGGCCGCGGAGTTGGGGACGCTACCGAAGCGGCTTGCCGGCATCGTGGACGCCGAGCGCTGCAAGGAGGTCGCCGAGACGATCACCGGCGGCATCCGCGCCGGCCTGAAGCCGGACGACCGCCAATTCCCGTGGGGCTCGGTCGCCGGCCTGCGCGGCCTGTTCAGCTCCTTCATTGCCAGCCGCGACCACCTCCCGAAGGAGCCCGAGCTCGAGCGCCTCGACCTCAAGACCTTCCGCAAGCTCGCCCTCGAGTTCATCCAGCTCTCCAAGGGCGTGGACGGCAGCCGCGCGATCGGCATCTGGTTCCGCAAGAGCGCGAAGAGGTTCGCGGCCGCGCTCGAGGAGACGGATCCCTTCGAGGTGCTCGCCGCGGTCAACCACTGCGTTAGCAGCGCGCCGGAGAAGCCAAGGAAGAAGGACGAGCCTGACAAGGACACGTGGAGGGCATGGAAGGCCTGGGCTGACCCCTTCAAGGGCCAACGGGATGCGCCGCTGCACGACGACCTGGTCGCGCCGGCCATGCGCTGGATTTGCTTCCGCCTCGTGCGCACGCAGCCCGCGGTGATCGGCGTCTACGAGTCGGTGAAGGCGGCGCATCGACAGCTCGATCAGATCGACCTGCTCCTGAAGCTGCGCGACCTGCTCCGGGACGAGAAGGCCGTCCGCGCCGACTACCAGGCGCTCTTCGACCACGTGCTGGTCGACGAGTTCCAGGACACCGATCCGCTGCAGGCCGAGATCATCCTCTTCCTCTGCGAGTCGGGCGCCGTCGCGTCGCGGTGGAAGAAGGTGGAGCTCGCGCCGGGCAAGCTGACCATCGTCGGGGACCCGAAGCAGTCCATCTACCGCTTCCGCCGCGCCGACATCGCCATGTACGACGCGGTCCGCACCATCGTCATGAAGGGGCCACACCTCGCCGCCAGGCTCGTTACCAGCTTCCGCAGTCGCCCTCGGTTTGTGGAGTGGCTGAACGAACGCTTTGACGCCTGCCTGGGCGCAACCAAGCCGGGCAAGCCGGTCTTCAACCCGCAGACCGGTGAGGTGCACAACGAGGCGCTCGAGCACTGGCGCGAGGACTGCGGTACGCCCGCGGTACGGGTCGTCCCGTTCGATTGCGGCAAGGCAAACCGGAACACCTACCGCGACCTGGAGGCCTTCTCGACCGCGCGCTATCTGCGCTGGCTGGTGGACGTCGACAGGGCGAGCGTCCTCGACCCGGTGAACGGCGAGTTGAGGCCCGTTCGGTTTGGCGACGTCGCGGTGCTCGCCGTCTCCACCTTCAATCTCGACAAGCTCTTCTCCGAGTTCGATGCCTTGGGCATCCCCTACACGTCCCGCGGCGGCAGGCTGTTCCTCCAGGACCCGCTGCACCGGCAGTTTCTGCTCGGCCTGCGGGCCATCGCCGACCGCGACGACGGCGTCGCCGAGGCCGCGCTGCTCCGGCCGCCCTTCTTCGCGCTCGACCTCGCGGATATCGGGTGCGAGCTGGCCGCCCGCGAGCAGGCCGAGCACAAGCTCCACGCACACGAGGCCGAGGCCGTCGACCGTGCTCGCGAAGCGCGGGCGATGGTGTCCGAGCTGCGCCGCCGGCGGTTCGAGCGCGGCCCTGGTGAGACCGCGCGCGACCTGCTCGAGCGAACGGCCTTCGGACGGATGGCGGCGCTCGGTCCGAACGGCGCCCAGCGGGTCGAGCGCCTGCGCGAGCTCTGCCTGGCACTGGAGCGCGTCGCCGCCGAGGACGGACTCGACTTCGACGCGGCCACTGCGATTACACGAGGCTGGATCGACGAGGCCGTTCAGCTCGACCCGCCGCCCCCGCTCGACTCCCAGGCCGTGCAGGTTCTGACCATCCACCAGGCCAAGGGCCTCGAGTTCCCGGTCGTCGCTCTCTGGGACGGCAGCGCCGACTTCCGCGTCCGCAGTAGCCCGACCTCGTGGCGACTCGACCGCGACGGCCGGAGTTGGTGGCTGCGCATCGACGGCGCGGAGTGGGAGGAGCCGCCGGGCAGCGAGATTTCCGAGACGGAGAAGGAGTTCCGCCTCGCCGAGCTGCGCCGCCTCATGTACGTCGCCGCCACGCGCGCCCGCGACCTCCTCGTCGTCCCGCAGGCTGGCGACGAGCCGCCCGACAAGCGCCGCAACAAGCTGTGGGGCTTCCTCGCCGTCAACGAGGACCCCCGGCTGGTCCAGCGGCACCCGATCTACGGCGATCCCGAGTCGCCGCCCGAGTGGGTCAAGGTGGAGCCTCCGCAGCCCACGGCGACGCCCGATGCTTCGGCCCTCGAGAACGAAACCGCCAAGGACTGGTCCGAGGCGAGCGCCGAAGCCTCCAAGCCCCGCTTCGCCCCATCGTCGGTCACGGCGCTCGCGCACGCGCCGGAGAAGGGCGAGGACGAGAAGCCCCGGCCCTTCCGCAAGAGCCGCTTCGGGCCGCTGTTCGGAGACACCGTCCACCACGCCATCGGTCTCGTCCTGAGACAGCCGACGCTCGCAGTCGCGGAGGCGGTGACTCGCGCCGCAAGGGAGTTCGAGCTCGACAAGCACCTGCCCGAAGCGGAGGCTGATGTAGGTCGCGCCCTGCAGGCGCTCGCTGCACTCGGGCTGAAACGAGCTCCGGGCCCCGACCTCAAGCTCGAATACCCGCTCGCCCTGGCGAAGGATGGCCTGATGGTGGTCGGGTACATCGATCTGGTCTCGCTCACCCCAAGCGAGCTCGTGGTCATCGACTTCAAGACCGACGAGCCGCCGGCGCCCGACGCCGGGGTACCCGAGGCCTACGCCACTCAGGTGAGGTCTTACGGCGCGCTGCTGGGCCAGGCCGGCGTCCGCAAGGACCGGGCCATGAAGACCGGGCTGCTCTTCACTGCGGACGGGAGCGTTCGCTGGGTCTCCTGACCGCCGTGGCTCGCTGAATCCACGCGTTCAAGAACGCCAGATGCTCGGGCCGGGGCATGCCGTTGGCAAAGGTGCGCACCTCGCCAAGGCACAGCCCTGGACCGGCGTCGCGCAGAATTTCGACCGTGAGTCGCTCGCCCGCCACCTTCGCCGAGTAGATGAAGCACTCGCCCTCGAGAATGGCCGGAGCGCGCCAGGCGACGCAGTTGTGCATCTCCCGGCCCTCGCGCACGAGCTCATGAAGCGTGCCGACGGGCCGCACGACGCCGGCGTCGTTCGCCAGCCCTGGGATGGGCGGTCTGGCAAAAGCGATGTCCTCGCCAGTCGCGAGCCCAAGCTCGCACTCCAGATCGACGAGCTCCTCCAACTCCCGCAGGCGCGCGTGCCAGCGCGAGCAGTCGTCCATGACTCGCTGGAAGGTGCTCGCTCGCCCGACGCGCGCCCGAGTCGCGTTCAGGTAGTCGCGAAGCTCGCCGAGGAGCAGGTCGACAGGACGGTCGCACGTCGCGAGCCTTCGCAGGGCCACCACGCTCTTGGAGATGAACGCGGCGAAGCCCTCCGCGCCGGCCCTCGGCGCGTGGCGCTCGACGTCGCTGACGATGCGGTACCAGCAGGCGTTGTCATGGGGGTGCGCGGGGATGTCCTCAGGCACCACCAGCGGCGGCGGGATTCGAACGAGCCAGGCGGGGTGAACCAGAGGTCCAGCCCTGCGGATGAGCAGGCGGAGCCGGGCCGCTTGCTCGCGAAACGCGAGCGGCACGTCGGCCTCGCCGAAGAGCCCAGGGAACAGCCGCAGCTGCCTAAGTGGTTCGCGGTCCCCGGAGAGCCAAGCCTCGACCGCCTCGCCCAGGACCCGATCGAGCTTGCGGCCCTCGACGACCTGCCGGGCCATCCGCTGGCCAATCCAGCGCGTGGCTTGGGGCCCGCACTGGAGGCCGACCGCAAAGAGCACGGCGCCGGGGCAGATGGAGGCCAGCTGCGCCATGCGCCCCGTCTCGTCGCGCTGGACCAGGCCATAGACGCCCAGGCGCGATGCCGGTCGAAAACGCAGGGCGATCTTGCGAGCCTCCGGCTTGCAGAGAGCAGAGGCGTGGCGTGCCAGCTCGCCGAGGTGCAGCCGATATTCGGCAAGCGGACCGGTCGCCACTGCACCTTGTGCCCGCTCCCGCGCCCATCCCAAGGCGTTGACGAAGACGTCGTCGCAGCCCGAGCGCGGCAGCCCACTGACCATGCTCCACCAAGGACGAGGCATGCACGTCGTCGAGACGATGAGCGCCGGGTCGGGACGAATGAGCAGCCGAAGCTCGAACCCCTCCCCGTCCGTGTCGGAGGCCACGACGAGTCGAAGGCCAGCAGCGTCTCTGTAGGACCTGGCCCAGAACGCACCCAGGCCCAGGATTTCTCGCTCCTCCCCGGCGTTCATGGACGCGCTCACACCTTGGTGCCGAATCCCAGCGATCGGACGGGCGCGCCCTTGACCCGGACCTCTGCCACCAGCAAGTCCAAGAGCGCCAGAAAAGGCAGCTGCTCGCGCAGCGCGGTCGCTCGCCTGGCGACGGCGGCGAAGTCGCCCGGAGTGAGGCACCCCAGTTGCGACAACCCGGCGAGCACCGCCTGCTCGTCGGACTCCCTCAGCGGCGACTTCAGCACCTGCGCGAACATGTTGCGGAAGAGCACCAAGGCCTGCTCTGGCCTGAGGTAGCGGAACTCGAGCTTGAGCACGAAGCGGCGGAGCGATGCCTCGTCCAGGTCGCGCCAGAGGTTCGTGGTGCAGGCCACGACGCCCTGGAAGCACTCGAGCTGCTGGAGGAACTCGTTGACGAAGCTCACCTCCCAGGAGCGCTGGGCGGTTCGGCGGTCCCGAAGGAACGAGTCGACCTCGTCGAAGAGCAGCAACGCGTCGTCGTGCTCTGCCTCCCGGAATGCCTGGGCGATGTTCTTCTCGGTCTCGCCGACCCAGCAGCTCTGGATGTCCGAGGCGCGGCGGTAGACTACGCGCCGGCCCATCCGAAGGCCGAGGTACTTGACGAACTCGGACTTGCCGGCGCCCGGCGGCCCATAAAGGCACATCGACACGCCGGGCCCGGCCCCGGGCTTCCATCCTGCGAGCCGGTCGGCGATCGCGGGCAGGTTCTCGGAACAGTTGAGCGCCTCGAGGCTGTAGGAGCGGGTCTCGAAGACCGGCTTCCGCGCCGGGTCCTCACCGGTGACAAGCTTCTCCACCGGAGCGAGGACGTTCTCGATCGTCTCTCGGTCGAGCTTGTCGCCGGAGAGGAGCCGGGCGGCCATCACCGCGCTGCCGAACTGCGCCGGACTCGCCGAGTAGCGCTGCGCGATGGCCTCGACGTCGGCGGATGCGACGGCGCTCTTCGCTCCCAGGTGGTGGCGCAGGATGCGCGCGCGCTGCTTCGCTCCCAGCGGCTCGAACTCGACCGCGTAGAGAAAGCGCCGGAGGTAGGCCGGGTCGATGCCCGAAGCGCGGTTGGTGACCCAGATCGTCGGGACAGGGTTGTTCTCCAGGGCGTCGTTGAACCACTGCTTGGACATCTTGGCGGTTCCATGCGTGCCGCCGCCGAGAGGCCCAAAGGACTCCCACTCGAACAGGTCCTCGAATTCGTCGAAGAGCAGCAGTGCTCGACCGTGGCCGAGTAGCTGGTGCCCGAGGAGTAGCGAGGTGAGCCGCTCGCTCGCCGAGGCTGACTCGCCGTCGGAGTCTGCCTTGCCGATGGCGTAGAGAGTCAGGCCCAGCTCGCGCGCGAGCAGCCGCGCAAGCTGGGTCTTGCCGGTGCCCGTCGGCCCGTAGAACAGAACGTTGACTCCACGCTGGCCCTGAGCCGCCGCCGCGCCGAGCAGGTCGCGGGCCACCCGAGCGCGCTGCTGCAGGTGCTCGAAGTCGCCCCAGCAGAGGGACGGCACGTCAGCTTCCGTGAGGAACCGAGCGAGGATCTGCTCGCGGGTGAGCCGCTCCGGGCTCATCACGAGGTCAACCAGCCCCTCCTTCAGCTCGAACTTGTGCGTGAGGTAGTTGAGCGAGTGGGCGTAGCCCAGCAACCCGCGGCTGCGCAGCCGCCCCTTCGGCTCCAGCGCGCGCCCAACCCTCTCGGGCGATTCGTCGAGGATGGTGGCAAGCAGCCGGACGCAGGCGATCAACGACAGGTCGCCAAAGACCTCCACCAGATCGTGCAGCGGCTGGTGGTGGCCGGCCGCCACCAGGAAAGTGACCACCGCCCTCTCAACGGGATCGAGCTCGAGGATTCGGCCCAGGGCCTGGAGGTTGGAGCGGACCGGCTCCTGGGGCTGAGCGCGTCGGGCGGCCGGGCCCTCGGTCCGCACGTAGCGCCGCAGTGCTCGCCGCAGCCGCTCGCCGACGAGCTCGTCCTCCGCCTTCTCGACGAGTGGCCACCTCAGACCCGCGGCGCGCGCTGCCAGGCGCCTCACGAGGTCGTTCCCCTCGACGGCGCGCATGTCTCCCCGCAGGAGGGGAGTCCGGGCGAGAACGTTGTGTGCGAATGCGGCGACGATCGGCTGAAGCGGGTCGGCGAAGCTGGCGGCAGGCTTCATTGGTGGGCGGCGCATGTGGCGGTCTCCTTGTGCCCCACCACCGTAGGCCCCACCTGTGACAGCCAAGGTCTCACTTGCTTCCACTTCTCCGCCTGCTCAGGCATTCTGAGGACGGCATGGAACGCAACGGACAGCTGGCGCGGGTGCTCGGCATCCTGCGCGACCTCGACCGCCTTGGCGGCGTCGACCTCTACGAGCTTGCCGAGCGCCACGGTGCGACGGTCCGCACCATCCGCCGCGACCTGCAGGCGCTGCAGGAGGTCGGCCTCCCGATCTCCGAGGAGCCCGGCGAGGGCAAGCGGAAGAAGTGGCGCATCGCCTACGGAGATCAGCTGAACAAGCTCTCAAGCCTGCTCGACGCGAGCCATTACCTCGCCCTCCGGCTGGCCATGGGGCAGGGCGGCGCCGTCCACGCCTCATCGTCCTTGTTCGCGTCCCTCGAGGACCTGGCGGCCAAGATCGAGGCTGCCGTGGGCGACCGCGGCAGCGAGAAGCTCGAGCAGATCGAGGCTTGCTTCTACTCCTACGAGAAGTTCGCCTACCGGTCCGCCCCGCCGGACGTGCTCTGGCAGCTCGTGAAGGCGATAGGCGAGAGGCGCCTCTGCCACGTCGAGTACGCCGCGCCGTTCTCCGAGGAGAGCCGGTCGTATGACGTGCTGCCTCTTCGCCTCTTCGCGCACCAGGGCGCCGTGTACCTCTTCGCCCACTGGCCGCGCACTGGCCACGTCGGAACGCTCAACCTCCAGCGCATTCGAAAGCTCGAGGTCCTTGACCGGCGCAGCACGCCTCCGGCGGACTTCGATCCTGCGAAGTACGAGAGCGCCGCCTTCGGCATCTACGGCGGCGGGCCTCAGACCCGCTACGTCCTGCGCTTTGAGGCGATAGTCGCGCCCTACATCCGCGAGCGAATCTGGCATCCCTCGCAGCGGTTGCGAGACCTCAGGGGCGGGGTGGTCGAACTGGAGTTTACGTGCGCTGCAGGCTACGAGGTTTCCTCGTGGATCGCTTCATGGCGGGACGGCGTGCGAGTGCTGGAGCCGAACGAGCTTACCTGTGAGATGGAAGCGCTCGGCAAGTGGCTCACAAAGACATATGGAGGGTCACGAGGCAGCAATTGCGGTCCGACCAGAAGACCTAGAAAAAGGGGCTGCTCATGCGAACGAACCGAGTGATCGAGACCACGATTGGGGCAGCGATCGCAAACTTCAGTCTTGGACTCGAACATCGGTTCTGTCCTGCCGTTGGGGACAACGGCTTCCACGAGGCCAACATAGGCTTTCAGGTGGGCCACGCCTTCTGCGACGGCAGGACGAGTCGCCATGCCGCCATGCAAGTCCCCTTTCAGCGTGATGGGGCTAAAAGCGTCGACACCCACTTCGACACCTTGCTCATTGACTACAAGACACGGTTCTGTGCCGTGCTTGAATGCAAACGACTATTCAGCTCGGACCAGAACAAATCCATCGTCGCGGACATTCAGCGAATCCGGAACCCCAATCATCTTTCGTTTGTTAGCCGCGAACTCTTCTATGAGGCTTCGCGACCTTCGAGTTGGCATGGCATCGTCATCGCCGAATACTGGGAACGCGTTGGGGGCAAGCGATCCCTTCAGGATGTTCGCAATTGGTGGGTCTTGGGCAAAGGAGACAACCTTCCATCCTGGCCCCAAGACGGCTACCCCCAAGACTGGAATTACAAAGCCAGCCACTTGATTCGCAATCCAAAGGGTCGCTTCGCTGATGATATAGATTGGGATGTCTACTGGCTGTACGCCTACGGCAAATTGGAAACGCCGATGTAGCCTCCGCCGCCTCCCGCCGGCGTTCGGCTTGGTCAGTTCACGCGTCGAGCAGCCAGGCTCGTCAGAGCATCCGCCAGGTACTCCGCCGCAAGGCTCCGCGGGAGACAGACCTGAAACTTCGAGAGTCGCACGTCCTCGAGCGCCTCAGCGTACGCGAGGGCGTCCCTTTCGTTGGGCCTTTCTTCGCTTCGGAGCCGGTCGAGCGCCTGTCGGATCGCCACTTCGCTCTGCGCGGCGTTCTCGCGGAAGCCGATCGACAGGTTACCGCCCGTGACCCGCTCACCTAGGACGCTCTCGAGCGTCTTGGCTAGAAGATTGTTCTCGCGCCCACCAGCGAAGGTCCAGAGTCGCAAGCCACCAACGTCCTCCACGAGAGGGACGTCGCTGTCACGCAAGAACGCGTGCTCTGCTCGAAGCTCTGCCATTTTCTTCCGCGCGCGCTGCGTCCACCCGGCATCCTCTCCATCGCAAACGAGCACCTCACGAATCGCCTGGCAGAGCTCGCGATGAAGTAGGACTGGCCTTCCTGTCCATCGTGCATGGCGCCCCGCTTCGGCAGGCTCCACCCTCACGATCCCGTGGTTCAGGTCGAGGGCGACAACGCGCCAAATCCTGGCGGCGAGTGTGAAAGTCAGCCGCGATGGATGCTCCTGCTCGGCGAAGCTCGCCTCGATGCTCCCGATCTCCCGGGAGCCATGAAGCACTGCTAGGACCTTGGGCGTCGAAAAGACCGCGTAGAGCTCCATGAAGTGGCGGAAGCCATAGAGCTTCTCCCCACGAGGCCCTAGCGAGAGTCTCCCGCCGTCCTTCGCCAAAATGCCCTCGGCGAGCATGTGCGACAGAAGCTCACCGCGCTCGCCGTCCTGAATCTTGCTGAATCCGGCAGCGGCGGAGATCCATGGCCACCAGTCGCCTTCTGCGATGCCCCTTTCCTGGATGGCCAGGGCAATTATCTGATGCGCGAGGACATGGAACGCCCGCCGCGGGGTGCGTACCGGCTCGACGAATCCAGCACGGAACAGGCGCAGGAGCGCTGCCGCCTGCATCAGTTGCTCGTCGTCCAACGCCAGAAACGTGCAGTTGGCCTTGGTTCCCGCCCGGCGTCCCGAGCGACCAAGCCGCTGGAGGAAGCTCGCCACAGTCGAGGGACATCCGACCTGAAGCACATGGTCGAGATCCCCAATGTCGATTCCCAGCTCGAGTGCGCTCGTCGCTACGATCACGCAGTCGCGGCCTTGCGCGAAGGCCTCCTCTGCTCGGTGTCGTTCGTCCTGTGATAGCGAGGAGTGAGTCACGTAGGTATCGACGCCGCGCCCCCGAAGAGCGCTGCCGATCTGCTCCACCCCGCGCCGGCTATCGACGAAGACCAGGCGTTTCTTTCCAGGGTGGAGTTCGGCGATCATACGAGCCGCGTTCTCGTGATTCGCGACGTAGTCGAGCGCGAGCTCCGGCTCAGCGCGCGCCCCCGGGGCCCTCACCACCTCGCGCTCGCGCTTCGAGCCGCCACACAGCCAGGCCAGCACTGCCTCCGGATTTCCGACCGTTGCCGAGAGGGCGATCCGCTGCAGGTCCTGCCCACATATCCTCGACAGGCGTTCAAGCACAGCTGCCAAATGAACCCCTCGGTCGTCGCCGACGAACGCATGGGCCTCGTCGACGATCACCGCACGCAGCGACTGAAAGACCCGCCGCGCCGGAACCTTCGGGCTCATCAGCATCACTTCGAGCGACTCAGGGGTCGTGAGCAGCACGTCGGACGGCTCGCTCAGAAATGCGCGGCGCTCCGATGCTCGCGTGTCCCCGTGCCACTTCATCGCCCGGCGGCCAATGAGACCGGCGTAGCGCGCGATGCGGCTCTCTTGGTCATTGAGCAACGCCCGG
>CAZAIE010000004.1:0-28271 GCA_964485035.1 uncultured Myxococcaceae bacterium
GTGTGGACGACCGAGGCGCCTGGAGGCGCGCCGCACGAGCGCGTCCTCGACAGGCCCGGGAACGCGCTGTGGGGGCTCGCGGTCACCCCCGACGCGCGCTTTGCCGTGGCTCACCTGGCGGACCGTAGGGTCCGCGCCTACGACCTGGGGCGCCAGGTCATGGTCTTCGAACACCACGCGGACATGATGGTCCTCACCGCCGAAGGCACGCTGCTCGCCTGGCGCCGTGACGGTCCGCACCAGCGCCAGGCCCGGACGCCGTCGGTCCTCGGCTTCGGCGAGCCCCACCCCACCCTGGCGCGCGAGTCGGCCGCTGGCTCTTGCGTCGTCGTGCGCGCCTTTTTGGGCGCACGGGAGGCCCGCCCCCAACGGGTCCACGTGCCCTCCTGCGACGACCTCCTGCACGTGTCGCCGGACGGGCGGTTCGCCGTCGTGGGCAGTGGCCTCGCCACGCACCGCCTGACCGACACGCTGGAGGCCGACTCCTTCCGCGCGGTGCACCGGGTGGACCTCTCGACGGGGGCCCGGAAGCCGGTCGCGCTCGAAGGCCTCGTGCGGCTCGCGTTCTCCTGGGACGGGACCGTGGCGTGCGGCGTCGCCCCGGGCCAGATGCGCTCGCCGGACGAGGCGCTCCGGGTGCGCTGCGCCCGCGCCGACGAGCGCTTCGAGGTCTCGGTCCCGACCCCCGGCGGCGCGGAATGGAGCTGGTTGGGCCTCTCGCCGGACGGACGCTGGCTCGAGGCCTCCATCCAGCCGAGAGGGGAGCCCGACCTGTTCGCCCGGACGGTGACGTACGTGCTCCCCGCGCGGGAGGGCTCCCTCCCGGTCTCGAGCCTCCCCGGGCTGCGCCAGGGGTCCACCTGGCTCACCTCCGACCAGGTGCTGCTCCACCTGGCTCTGCCGGACTCCTACACGACCGTGGTCCTCGAGGCGGCCAGCGCCCGGCCCTTGGTCCTGAGCGACCGCGGCGGCCTCGACGAGATGCTGCGGGCCGTGGCCCTTCCGGGAAGCGCCGGCAGCTTCCTGGTGGTCCGCGGAAGGCCGGGGAAGCCTGGCGCCGACCTCTGGCGGGTGGACCTCTGACTTGGCATCAACGCCCGCCGGATGCCTTGGCACCGCGACTCTGGCACCGCGACTCTGCGGTGACCATGTGGAGCAACCTGCCGGCGCGCATGCCCGACCCGCGATCGCGCCGGCTTCCGCCGAACCAGGTTGAAGAAGAGGGCCGGTTTCTTGCTCGTGCTCGCTGCCTGTGGCGGCGGCGGCACGACTCCGCCCGACGCTGGTTCCAGCTGGACATGGTGAGGGAGCTGCTCCCTCCCACGAACCGGAACCGTCCCAGTTCCTGATGCGGTCGCTTGGTACGACTGGCATCCCAGCTCGGAGGGGCGGCCTGTGGTCTGCGAGGCGCGTGTAGGCGTTCGCCACGACTGCCCTGGCGCTCTCGTCGGGGACTGGCGGGCGTGTGTTGACGTGAACGTCCACCCCCCACCGTGGTGCACCGGTCTTGCGCCACTGCACCTCGTCACCCGACCCAGCGTCAGCTCGCAGCCGCCTTGGCACTGCGTTAGACCGGAGGTGTACCTTGTGGGCTGGTCCTGGCTCGATGGCTCGGTCCTCCGCCACAGCGAATCAGTGAGCGCCGTCAGTGGATACTCCGGGCTGACTTGGGAGAGGCTTGTCCGTCCTTGGGGCACTTGTCCTTGGGGCACCGGACACGAGCGAGACTGGTCAGCCCGAACCGATGGGCGTACCGCCTCCTCAAGGAGAAGACATGAGCCGTCGAGAGCCCCAGGGACCGCTGCATGCCCACATCGAGCCCACCACCTTCTGCAATTTGCGCTGTCCCAGTTGCTACAACCCGGCGTTGCCGGCGTCGAAGAAGGGCAGCATGTCGCTCGCGACCTTCCGGGAGGTTCTTGATCGTCTTCCCACGGTCAAGGACGTCAGCCTCCTGGGCTTGGGCGAGCCGTTCATGAACCGCGAGCTGCTGGGGATGGCCGAGGAGGCGCACGCGCGTGGCATCACGGTACGGACCGTGACCAACGGCACGCTGCTCCACCGTGAAGACCCGCTGCGGGTCCTGAAGGCCTTCGACGAGCTGGTGCTTTCGCTGGATGCGGCCACCCCGGCGCTCTTCGAGCAGCTGCGGCTGGGAGCGGAGTTCGCGGCGGTCTGGCGGTCGATGCTTGAGTTGGCGGCGCTGCGCAGTCGGCACTCGCTGCCCATCCAGCTGACAACAAATACTGTGCTGACCCGGAGCAATGAGGGCGATCTTGCGGCCGTCTTTGAAGCTGGCAAGGGCATGGGGGCCGCCAAAATGCGCTTCGTGATGGCCGCGGATGTCACCTCGAATACCGAGGCGCTGCGCGACCGGCGGGAGGCGATCCTGGCGATGCGGCTCCAGGAGTCCGGGCGCGAAAGCCGATTGGGAGAGCAGGTGGTCGCACTGAGCCGCTCGACCGGCATTCCCGCCAGCTTCGCTGGTTCGACACCGCTGGCTCCGTCGTGCTGGTGGCCGCTGCGCGGCACCTACATCTGCTTTGACGGCAAGGTGACCCCCTGCTGCATGCGCATGGACAGCGCGCGCGTCTGCTACGGAAATGTGCTCGAGAACCCGATGGAGGAGATCTGGAACCGGCCTGCCTATCGAGACCTGTGGCAGCAGATGCACGACGGAAGGGTTCCGGAAATCTGCCAGGGTTGCCCCTGAGCGGGTGCGCGGCTCCTCCTGCGCCCTTGGCGTACCGCGGCGCCCACGCATCGTCCATCGGACCGACAACCTGCTTCGGGGGCGGGAAGCGTCGCAGGGCTGATACGGTGCGTCGCGGAAACCCCGGAGGTCCGCCGTGTTCGAGCGCAGCGAGGCAGGTCCGTTGGCCCGGGGGTTGTTCGTCGGCCTGACGGTGGTCGACCTCGTGCTCGAGGTTCCCCGAGCCGTCGCAGCGGATCAGAAGGTGCGGGCGGTGACGCAAGAGCTCGCGGCGGGAGGCCCGGCGACCAACGCGGCGGTCACGTTCGCCGCGCTCGGAGGCGAGGCCTCGCTGCTGACCGCGGTCGGACGCCATCCGCTCGCCGAGGTGATTCGCGCCGACCTCGCCGCCCATCGCGTGGCGTTGCTCGATGCCACGCCGGACGACCCCGAGGCGCCGGTGGTCGCAGCCATTGCCGTGGAGCGCGCGAGCGGAGGCCGGCAGGTGGTCTCGGCCCACGGCCGGCGCGATCCGTCGGTTCCGCCCGGGCTCGAGCAGTGGCTCTCGGGGTGCAGCCTGGTCCTGCTCGATGGCCACCACCCGAGGCTGGCCGAGGCCGCAGCGCGCGCGGCGCGGAATGCGGGCATCCCGGTGCTGCTGGACGCGGGCTCGTGG
Organism: uncultured Myxococcaceae bacterium; assembly: GCA_964485035.1. Classification (GTDB taxonomy): domain Bacteria; phylum Myxococcota; class Myxococcia; order Myxococcales; family UBA5297; genus CAZAIE01. The sequence continues at coordinate 3,369 of CAZAIE010000004.1, forward strand.
AAGCCCCACCTCGCGAGTCTGCTCCCGCTGGTGGACCTGGCGATCGCCTCGGCCGACTTCCTGCCGCCGGGTGTCTCGCCGGACGCGGTGCCCGAGTGGCTCCACGTCGCGGGGGTGCCGGCTGCGGTGGTCACTGCAGGGCCTGAGCCCGTCCGCTGGTCGGTGCGTGGACAGGGCACCGGGCAGGTCGCTCCGCCGCAGGTGCACGCCGTGGACACGCTGGGGGCGGGTGACGTCTTCCACGGAGCCGCGGCGTGGGCGCTGTGCAGGGAAGGCGGGCTGGGCGCGATGCCGCGGCGTCTGCCGGAGATCCTCGGGTTCGCGTGTCGCGTGGCCGCCGAGCGGGTGCAGGTCGCTGGGGCGCGGGCGTGGGTCCAGGTGGTCGGACGGATCAGCGCTCAGTCAGCCCAGGAGTGCGCGAGAAGTGTCGGACCCACGTAAGCTTCGGAGGCCGACGTCCCGGAACGCCTACCACCACCTGGAGAACCAGATGCGGCAATGCAAGACAGGCAGCAAGACCAGCCCCGCCCGCCCCAGGTTCGACTGCACCAGGTGCCCCGGTTTCTGCTGCAACTACGAGCTGATCTCGATCACGCGACGGGACCTCGTTCGGTTGGCCAAGCACTTCGGGGTCTCGGTGACCAAGGCCGAGGCGCGCTTCACGAAGGTCCTCGACGGCGAGGTCGGGCTCAGGCACCGCAAGGACCATGTCTACAGGTCCACCTGCATCCTCTTCGACCAGGAGCGGCGCGTGTGCTCGGCCTACGAGGCGCGTCCCCAGACCTGCCGCGACTATCCGCTCGGGAGGCGCTGCGGCTACTACGAGTTCCTGGAGTTCGAGCGCAGGCTCCAGGGAGACGAGTCGTTCGTTCCAGACGCCTGAGTTGGTTCGAGTTCGACTGCCAGGGGACTGCCAGGCCGGCCTGCTCCTGCTGGTCGATTTGGCGGTCGCTTCGGCCGACTTCCTGCCGCCTGGCCAAGTCCGTCGCGGGCTATCATCGCACCGACATCCGCACCGCGAACGCCCATCCCTTCCCCAGGGCCAATCATGCCTCTTCCCCTCCGGTTGGCCCCCTCGCGGCATTGGGCGTCGTGCTCTCGTTCGGCAGTGCCCGCGCCCAGGCGCCCACCGTCATCCCCGTGCCCTTCAGCCAGAGCGACCTGACGCTCCCGCACCCCGCGTACAACGGGCACCAGACGAGCTGAAGGCCATCTCGCGCAACGTCTGCGAGAGCCCCTACTTCCGCTGGAAGGATGCGGGACGTGTGGCTGTCCCCGACGGAGTCGCTCCATCGGCTGAACGGTGAGCAGCTCGGACTCGTCGACTATGGCGGCGAGGACATCCCGGCGACCTGCTATCACCTCAGCGCGGCGGATGGGCTCCTGTGGTCGATTGGGGCGCACGACGTCATGGAGTTTGATGGAAAGCGCTGGACGAAGATCGTCTAGCGCGAGCCAGCGTGGTCGCGGACCAGGGTGTGCTCGTGCAAACGCTCGTTTCGGTCGACCAGGAGCTGTTCGTCATCGGTTGAGCGTTCCGTCCTCGGCGCAAGCTCGGAGATGAACCCCGAGAGCATGTCGAGGCATGGCCGTCCACGCCGGCCTCGGCCTGCGTCAGCGCTCGCGTCGGGCTCTCCGGAGCAGTGCGACCGCAGCGAGGACGACCACGCCCAGGCCGTTGCCTGCACCCGCCGCACCGCACCCGCAGCCTCCCGCGACCTCTTCCCTGGCTGCAGGAACGGTCGAGCCGTCCACCGAGGCGCTGAAAGGCACGCCTGCGTCCGCAGAGGACTCGGTGGCGCTGGCATCGGCAGGCGGTTCGGGCTCCGTGGCATCTGGTCCAGAGGGTTCAGAGACCTCGGCGTCGGGACCCGGTTTCGGAACGTGGGCATCGGGTCCGGGGGCCCCGGCGTCGGGGCCGGCAGGCACGGGCAGGGCATCGTCCACCAGCCACACCGCGGGGCCGGTTCCCATGACCAGGACGGGCCTGACGCGGATGGGCGAGGCGAGCGGGAGCGCCTTCACCTCGGCAGCTCCCTTCACCTGCACCTTGCCGAGGTCGAGCCGCCAGTTCGTCGCCACCATCGGGTTGGGCACGTGTCGGCGGTAGCCCTGGTCGACGAGGTACACCTCGGGCGCGCCGTCCGCGCGGATCATCACCGGTGCAGGGGCGAGGTCCTTCCCGGTGGCCATCGCGCCGAGGACCGAGTCCCCGACCTTCATCTGATCGCGGAAGCCGTCGAACTTCCACGCCGCGTACACCGTCGGGTTCGTCACGTGGCGCTTCACTCCAGCCGGTGGAGTCGGCTTGCACTGCAACGAACGCGGGCTGCCCTGGAGCTGCGGGTTCGGTCCGCCCTTGGAGTCGATGCCGTAGGCGTGCACCGCATGCGCGGCGCCGTCGAACAACGAGAGCGGGCTCAGCACGGAGAAGCCGTGGTTACACGAGCCGATGGCGGAGCAGAGGTCGCTGCGCGCGATGCCCGCGTTGGTGGGCACGCCCGGGGCGCCGCTTCCAGCCGGACCGCCGAAGTAGACGTGCACGTCGATGGCCTTCCCTGGGTCGTTGGGATCCTGTGCCCATCCCGAGGCCGCCTCGCAGGTCGCTGCGTCGAGCCAGCCGGTCGGAGGCCGGTTGCCGCACGGGCCGCCGCCGGGGCCGCCACCACCACTCCCAGTGCCAGGCCTCGGAGGGGACGGTGCGCTTGAAGCCGTACCCCGCGCCGTGCGCGGTCAGCCAGTTGAAGACGCTCGCCGTGGACGTGTTCAGGTCCAGCGCGTGGCCGCTCTGGTGGTTGGAGTAGCCGGGCTTCGCGGCGAGGTTGCAGCTGTTGCAGTTGCAGTGGACGTAGCAGTTGTAGAGGTACTGCTGCTCGGCGTAGGTGCGGAACCCGCTCACGACCTTGATGTGGACTCCGGACTCCTCGGCGGCCTTGGCCATCACGTAATAGGCGTTGGCGGTCGCCACCTCGACGGGCTGACCGTCCACGTGCACCACCGTGATGGGGAAGGGCTTGCCGTTGTCGTAGCCGGTGTTGGTCGACTCCGAGCAGTCGATGGACGAGAGGGCGAAGGCGACCACGCCGAGCGACGGGTCCACCTCGTCCTCCTGGCCGGCCTCGTAGCCGGGGCCGCAGCCCACCGCGAGGCAGACGAGCACCGCCAGGGCGAGCGAGGTGCGGAGGTCGTGGGTCGTGGGACGTGGGACGGGACATGAGCGACCTCCCGATTTGGGGGTTGCTTGCAAGGAGTGGGCTCTCGATGCTCGGACACTCACTGATGGTGGAGGAAGGCCAGGGGCGCCCGAATGTCGCGGTCCGTGGAGTTCTTGCGCTGGAGCAGTACCCTTTGTGAGGCAAGGGAGGGAGTCATGTCGCGCATCTTGTCGCTCGTGGCTGCTCTATGGCTGGCGGGGAACCCCGCCCTCGCCGGTGCCAAGGACTGGGAGGTCTACGGCGGTGAGCGCTTGGGCTGGGGAGCCGCCGGATTCATCGACGCCTATTCCGGGACGTACAGCACCCGGGTCACGGAGCTGGGGCCCGGGCCCGGCAGGCTTCCTCCCGCGCTGGTCCGTCCCGACGTCGCAGGGCGCCCATGGCAGCAAGGTACGGGCGTGCATCTCGTGACGGGCCTTCGGTACCACCTCCTGGAGGTCGAGCTCGCCGCGGGGCTCGATTCGGTCCTGGCCGGAGGTATCGCGACTACCCGACGCATCGAGGGAGCCATCGGGATGCGGGCTCCGTCCAGCTCTCTTCTCCGCCTTTCCCTCGGTGCTCCTCGGAGTGGGGTGGGCCGAAATGAAGATCGGCGGTGAGGGCACCTCCTTCTGGACCCGCAGCGGCGTGTCCGTGCTGGCGAGCGTCCGCTACGACCTTCGGCTGGCGTGGTTCTTCGTCCGCCCCGAGCTGCAGTTCCGCACGGTCTTTGCCAAGAAGCAGGACTGGGCGGACGAGGGCGACTCCGGAGGCGTGGAGTACAACTTCGACGGCGTCGGGCTCTCCTGGGACCTCACCGCCATGTTGAGCGCGGGAGTGGTGTTCGGCTTCCCGTGAATGGACGGACCAAGTCCTGCTACGGGCCCGTGCTCTGCCGGTCGAGCCAGCAGAAGTCCTTCGGCTCGGCCAGGCGCTCGTGCAGGCCGCCGCCCTTGCAGACCTCGAACCAGGAGCAGTCCTGGCAGACGCCGGTGCGCCGCCATCCGGTGGTCCGGTGGGGCACGAACCGCGTCTTCCAGATCTCCGAGAAGCGCTGATCCAGTGCCGAGCCCTGCGCCCACGACCGCGGCAACGAGGGACACGCGCCGACCTGCCCGTCGCAGAGGATGGACGCGATGCACAGGCCGGCGAAGCACTGCCCGTCTCCCGGGCGCACTGCCAGCTCGTGCTGCACGCCCAGGAACCCGCCGCAGGAGAAGCGCAACGGGAACGGCACGCTCGACCTGGCGATCTCGCGGCGCCGCCGCGCGACGAAGGCGAGCAGGCGGTTGACCTCCTCGTTGGAGAGCCAGAACTCGTTCGCGGGCTGGCCGGCGAGGCGCCCGAACCGCTCGATGGTGAGCAGCCGCCATCGGCTCGCGCCCGCCTCGCGGATCGCGCTCTCGATCGCGGGAAGACGGTCGAGGTTGCCGGGTCGCACGCAGGTCAGCGCCTCGATGGTCGTGAACCCGGCGCGGCGGGCCTCGCCGAACGCCGCGAGCGACCGCCGGTAGGTCCCCTTGCCCCGGATGGCCTCGTGCTCCTCCTCGGTGCCGTCGATGCTGATCGAGACGGTGCGCATCCCCGCTGCGTACAGCCGTTCGGCCTCACGCCTCCCCAACAGCGTGCCGTTGGTGACGATGCAGCAGCGCATCTTGTGGTGGGTGAAGCGGGCCACGACCTCGTACAGGTCGGGGCGCAGCAACGGCTCCCCGCCGGTGATCGACACGAAGATGCGGCTGGCGTCGAAGTCCTCCGCGATGCTGTCGATGATCCCCAGGATCTGGGGAGTCTCGAGCTCGCGGACTGGCGACTCGGCGCCGCAGTTGGAGCCGCAGTGCGTGCAGCGCAGGTTGCAGCGGAGCGTGCTCTCCCAGAAGAGGTAGGTCAGGTCCGGCTTGCGGAAGAGCCGCTCACGGCGGGCCGCGTCACGGCGGACCGCGACCAGCTTCGAGAAGTCGCGGAGCCGGAGGACGTGGCCGTCTCGTTTTTTGAAGAGCACGGTCAGATGTCGCGGCCCCAGGGTCCGCCGTACGCCGCGTCCACGTGCGGGTCGCTGGCGTCCTGCTCCGTACCTGCGTCCTCGCCCCAAGGCCCACCGTAGGCGGCGTCGGGCATCGGCGCCCTGGCGTCCTCGCTCGGTGGCCCTCCGTACGCGGCATCGTTGAGGAAGGGCCCTCCATCGGCAGCGTCAGGAGCCGGGGTGTCCTTCTCGCCGCAGCCGGTGCTCAGGGCAGAGCCTCCCAACAGGAGGACCCACACCCCGGCGGCCTTGTTCATCAGCTCGACGAGGAACGAGCGTCGCGTCTGCCCTTCACTCATGGATGACTCCCTCTGGATTGCTTCTGGTCGTCTCGAAGGCAAGAGATGCTCCCACAGACCAATACGGGAGTCGCCCAGAGTTGGGCCGCTCAGGAACTCCATCACGTCCTTGCTGCCACAGGGGCTACCGGAGCGGGGTTCGTCGTTGGCCGCCGAGCGCGGTCAGGTGGCCCGGGCACCGGGCTTCTTGTGAGGGGTTCGATCGACCTCGACAAGCGCCCGGAGTGAACTTCGGACGTCAGGGTTTCACCCTTCGAGGGACGGGAGATCCCGGCGGCGTGAATGCTCTCGCAGCCAGCGGACACGACACGCACTCCACGTCGCGACAGGAGAGTGCGATGCAGGTCGTTCGCCGGCTCGGCGGCATCCTCGGAGTCCTGCTGGTCACCCTGGCGGCTCCCGGTCCGGCGGGCGCCGGAGAGGACCTCGGGGGGCGCGGCGAGACGCTCCGCCGCAGGCAGGTCTTCGACCAGCTCCGGCAGGAGCATCGCCGCTCCGGTACTCGGACGCCGCTTCGCGAGTTCCTCGCCGCCCGGGGAGTCGCGACGCCGCCGCGTGCGGACTACGGCTCCTGCCTCGAGTCGGGCCGGTTTCCGCTGAGCGTCTGCTACGGCCAGGTTGCGGAGCGGCCCTTCGCCGCGAAGATCCTCGCGGCTGCGGAGGAGGCGTGGCAGCGGCAGGTGGTGGAGCTGGGCTTCCGCGCGCCTTCTACCAACGCCAACTTCGAGCCCATCCGCACGGGACTCGACATCTACGTGGATGCCACGGCGGCGCCCCGGCCCCCGTACACGGTGGGCGGGTACGTGCAGTCGTACGAGGAGAATCCGCTCACGGCCCATCGCGACTGTCTCTCCTTCATGATGATCAACGCCTTCGGGAGCCAGGACAGGGTCGACGTCGCCGAGCTCGGGCTGCTCGTCCACCACGAGTTCCACCACGCAGTCCAGGCCGCGACCGATTGCTCGGAGGGCGGCTTCTCGCTGGAGGCAGGCGCCCAGTGGATGCAGGCCCACTTCGGGCCCACCGATGCGCTGACGGTCGGCCCGACGACCCTGGGGAAGTACCAGGGCGCACCGGGACGTCCCCTCGTCTGGTACTCGCAGGGCACCCTCTACCAGTACGGAGGCTTCCTCTTCTTCCAGTACCTCCAGGAGGCCGAGGCCGCAGGGGACGTCGGCTTCGTCCGCCAGCTCTGGGAGGGGACGGTCCAGCCGCAGGCGCAGGCGGAGAACGAGCCGGACCTGCTCGACGCGTTGGAGGCTGCGCAGTCGTCGCGGGGGCGCAGCCTCACCGACGTGTGGATGGGTTTCGGCGAGTGGCGCTTCTTCGTGGGTCGCGACGACGACGGGAAGCACTTCCAGCAGGCCGCCTCCTACACCGAGGTCGCCCGGACGCGCCTGGAGGTCTCGTCGGTGGCACAGGCACCGGTCAAGCTGCCCGGCGTGTACGAGTTGGGCTACGCCTACCTTGAGTTGAACGGCCTGCCGGCAAACGCCGCCGATGACCTGCGGATCCTCGTGGATTGCTCCGACCCCGAGGTGGGCTGGGGCGCCACGGTCTACGCACTGGAGGGGAAGACCACCCTGGCGAAGCTCCCCGCCGCGAAGGGCACAGAGGGCGGGCTCGAGGTGCGCCTTTCCGGGCCGACGGTGAAGGCCGCCGACCGGCTGCTGGTCCTCGTGGGAAACCACGGGCGTCCCGGGCTGGACATGGACGACGACGCGTCGTTCCGGAGCGCGACCTTCATCGTCACGGTCCGGTCGGAGCCCGGGGTCCGGCCAGACGCGGGCGCGATCACGGCGGAGGACGCCGCAGGTACTCCCGACGTCGCTTCTGGAGTGGACTCAGCATCGGCGCTGGACGCGACGAGCCCCGAAGATGCCCGGGTCGGTGCGGCCGACGCCGCGCAGCAGGGGAGCGCGGACGCGGGACTGGCCACGGGTCCAGCGGGGCCGGAGACAGGGGGATGCGGGTGTGGCTCTGGTTCCGGCCTGATCTGGCCGGTCGGCGGGCTGCTGGCAATGGCTCTGTCGTGGCGCCGACGCTCCTCTTGATGCAGGGCTCGGTTCCAGGTCGCGTGGGCATGGTCTGGGGTCCGACGTAGCCTTCCGGCCAACCAAGCGCGGGAGGTCGCTCGGAGCGGAGCAGCCTGGTGCAGGTGGCGTCGTTCACCGGCTGCAGCCTCGCGAGTCGCCGCTACGAAACCTGGGCCTGCAGCCATGCGACGGGGTTGGCACCCTTGGGCGCGAGCAGTCGGACTGCAAACAGCAGCTGGTGCCAGGACACCTTGTTCGCACGAGCGTTCTTTGGAAAGTCATCGCGCCAGGTCGGCCAGAGCCCAGCTGCGCTCTGGGACAGAAGAGCCCCAAGGAACGGCGGCAGCGGTGCGAGGTCGGCAATGGCTTTGGCCTTGTCCCCGTGGCCAAACACGAGCAGGGCGAGAACGACGCCCTCCCGCGCCTCGTCACTGAAATCGGACATGTTCGACAGGCGCGTCAGCACCCTCGTCGCTTCGGGTCCCGACGGGTCAAGCGCAACGTCCCGCCAGTCCATCGCCTCGGCCAGCGTGGAGAGAGCAAGGACTGCCAGATTGGGAGCGTCGAGGATGTCGAGTTCCAGGCCGGCGGGCATATCGGCGACGGCACGGGCAAAAGGGAACAGCTCTGCGCACAGAGCCTTGGCGAGTGGGTCGTGACCCGCAAAGGCCGCGCGAATGGCAAGGTCGGTCGCCCGCAGGAAGGCCGGGGCAAAGAACGGATGGCGCACTTCGTACTTGGTCAGGTCTTTGTGGAAGGCCGCAAACGCCATTGCGACCGTGCGGATGCCGCCGCCGTTCGGAGCGCGGATCGTGCTCCAGGTCTGCTCTGGGTCGGCCATCGGGTCCTCGCGTCCTGCCTGGTTGGATGCGCTGCCGAATAGCTCTCACGCGCTTGATCGCGCCAAGGCCCCGTCCGTCGAGTTCAGATCAGAGCTGGCCCAGAAGGTACACCTCCGGCGCGACGCAGCGCCAAGGGCCCAGCGGGCTGCGCCGCTGACCTGGCGAATGTCTACGGGGATTGCCTGAAGGATCCAGACGCTCCGTGGAGCACACCTGGTGTGTGGGCCGGTCGTGATCTGAGCGAGGCAACGCTGCCGTTCCCCGAGCGTGATAGTGCGGGCAGCGCCCCGACGTTGCCGCCGACTCTTGGGAGGTTCCATGCAGCTCTCCGCGTTGCTCGAACGATCCGCCCGCAGCCTGTCAGAAGCCGGTCCCGAGGCCGCGCTGCCGTCTCTCCTCGACGCCTGGCGTGGCTGTCGCCTCCCTCGCGTGGCCGCCCTGGTGGAGCGCTGCTCCGCGACTGCCGAGAAGCCGCGGGGACCGGTGGAAGGCAAGACCGCCAAGGCCCGCGCGGCGCGTTGCCTCGAGCTGCTCGCCGCCGCCGACCCGGTGGACCTTCCGCGCGTGCTGCGCGCTCTGCGGACGCTGCCGTTCGGCGAGGCCGCGAAGATCGTCGACGCCATCGCCGCGCCCCAGGACCCGCGCGTGCTGCCCGAGGTGCTGGCGCTGCTCCAGGACCCGCCCTGGGTCAGCAGCAGCTCCCACAAGTTCTGGCGCGGGATCCTGAAGCTGCTGGTCGCCCAGCACGACCCGCGTGCGCCGCAGGCCATCGTTGCCGTGGACCTGCAGCGCATCATGGGCGGGGGCTGGGCAGCCGATCATCTCCAGGAGATCGTCCAGCGCGCGGCCGCGAAGATGAAGGACGAGGTTCCCGCCACCACCGCGGAGGACGACCGGGCCTGCGTCGACCTCGAGGCGCGCCTCGCGCAGCGCACGAGGGCAGGGGAGGACCTGCTCGCGCGCATCCAGGCCAACCCGGCCGACGACGGCCTGCGCTCGGTCTGGGCGGACTCGCTGCTCGAGCGCGGCGATCCCCGCGGCGAGTTCGTGACCCTGCAGCTCGCCCGCCGCCGCGGCGAGGCCACCGAGGCGCAGCGCAAGCGGGAGGCGCAGCTCGTCGCCGAGCACGATGCCGAGTGGCTGGGCGGGCTCTCCGTCGCAGTGGCCGAGCACCGCTTCGAGGGCGGGCTGCTCGACCAGGTGCGGCTCGACGTCTCGAAGCTCTCCGAGCCGCCGGCCGAGCTCTCGACGGTCCGGGAGATCACCTTGTGGGGCGCGGAGGGCCAGCCCTTCCCCGCCGCGTTCCTGCGCCACCCGGCGCTGCGCTCGCTGCAGGCACTGTGGAACGTCCAGGCCGGGCAGATCGCCGACCTGCGGCGCGAGGAGGGCTGGGCGCTCACCGGCCTGGGCTTCGACGTTCCGGGCAGCGACCGCAAGGCCAGCGCCCGGGAGCAGGCCTGGCTCGCGGACCTCTCGATGTTCCCCTTGCTGCGTGACGTCGCACTCGACGGCTACTGGCCCAAGGACCTCACCGCCTTCCGCTGGTTCTGGGAGACGCCGACGGCCCAGCGCCTCTCCTCGGTGCGCATCTCCCACGGCCTGCGCGGCGTCGCGGGGTTCCTCGCCGAGCAAGAGCGCATCCCGCGCAACGTGGCGTGCCTGGAGACCTCCTTCGACCACGGCTGGTACGCCTGGACCGTGCGCCTGCTCAGGGGCGGGGACGGGCGCTTCTCCCGGCTCGCAGGCGTCCTCCGGCCGAGCCGCCGTGACTTCCAGCGCTCGACGCTCGACGACCTGGTGGAGCAGGTGCTGGACCGGGTGCCAACCGACGCGTTCGAGGAGATGGTCGTCCTGGTCGAAGGCGCGCGCGCCACCGCGAAGGAGTGCGATCTCGTGGTGCGCGCCGCCGAGCGCCAGACCAGGCTCCGGTCGCTGCGCCTGCCGGGGCGAGACCCCATCGACGTGAGCGCGAGTCGCCGACCGGGGCCGCCTGCGCCCACGCTCGCCGAGGAGCGCGCGGCCGAGGCGGCGGGGATGCTCGCGGCCTTCCGCGCGAGGCTCGAACCGCTGGTCTCAGGCTTGCGCGAGGCCGACGCACGGGCCCTGCTCGCGCTCGATCCCGACGTTCCTTCGACGCATGGTCTCGTCGCGGAGGTGCTGACGCGGCAGACCTCTCCGGGGGCGGAGTGGGCGGACCTCTGCTTCACGCTGCTCGAGCTGCCGGGCGGAGGCTTCGGCCCCGTCCGTCGTTCTCTCGGACAGGTTCGGGTCTCGGCGGCGGCGCTGCTCGCGAAGGTGAAGCCGAAAGGTTCGACCGCGCGGCTGATGGCGCTGCTGCGCGTGCCCGACGGGGCGTGGCCCGAGGTGCTGAACTGCCTCCCGCTCTTCGACCCGGAGGATTTGCCGGCGCTGTTCGACTGGTTCACCGGCCTGCGCGGCCGCCGTGACGGGGGCCCGCCTGCGCACAAGGCCTACTACGGCGTCCAGGCCCTCGCCGTGCAGCGTGGCGATGCGACCACCCTCGCCGATCTGCGCGCCCGCCTCGCCTCCGGAGCGAAGTTCACCGAGCACCAGCGCTGGGCGTACGAGCAGGCGGAGCAGGAGCTGGCGGCGCGGCTCGCGGGCTGAGCCGGGACTACTCCGAGCGGCGTCCCGCGACCACCGCCTGGCCCGAGTCGTTGCCCTTCGCGTCGAGCCACACACCCGAGAACTTGGAGCCGTCCGCGGACAGCTTCACGTCGAGCGCGAAGCGGGGCTCGGGGCCGCTGCTGGTGGTCTTCGCCCTCAGCGTCTTGCCCGAGATCTTCCCGTCGACCTTGCCGTGGAAGCGTGCGTCCTTCCACGTCCCGGTCACGCGCTCGCCGTCCTGCTCGAGCACGAACACCGCCGCGCCCAGCGCCGAGTCCTCGCCCTGTGCCTTCACGAAGGTGACCTTCCAGGTGCCGCTCCAGCCGGCCTCCTCGGACCGGCCGGCGCCAGGTGCGAGGAGGAGGGCAGCGGAGCCGAGGACGGCGAGGGCGAGTGCGGGGAGTGGCCTCAAGCAAAGCCTCCAGGTGGGAACGTGGGAGGACGATAGCCCTTCGTGGGCGTCGCTGCGCGCGACGCTGCGGCGGGGTTTCGCTACTGTGCTCCCCGATGAACGACCCCGGCCCGCTCCCCCTCGGCGCTCTGCTCGGCAACAAGTACCGGCTGGATCGCCTGCTCGGCCGCGGGGGCATGGGCGCGGTCTACCAGGCCGAGAACGTGGACATCGGCCGCCGCGTCGCGGTGAAGGTCCTGCTCCCCGAGGTCGCGGCCGACGCCGACGCCCTCACCCGCTTCCGCACCGAGGCGCGCGCCGCTGCGGCCATCGGCCACCCGGGCATCGCCGAGGTCATCGACTTCGGCACCACGCCCGAGGGCGGCGCCTACCTGGTCATGGAGTACCTGGAGGGCGAGACGCTGGGCGCCCGCCTGCGCCGCGCCGGGCCGCTGGACGTCGAGACCGTGGGCTGGCTCGCCGACGAGCTGCTCGCCGCCGTCGCCGCGGCACACGGGAAGGGCGTCATCCACCGCGACCTGAAGCCGGACAACGTCTTCCTGGCGGAGCAGCCGGTGCGGGCGGTCAAGCTCCTGGACTTCGGCATCTCCAAGTTCCACCACGCCGGGCAGCCGCACCTGACCCGCACCGGCACGGTGATGGGCACCCCGGCGTACATGTCGCCGGAGCAGGCGCGCGGGGCGAAGGACGTGGGCCCCCAAAGCGACCTGTACTCAGTGGGCGCCATCCTCTTCGAGGCGCTCACCGGCGCGCCGGCGTTCCCCGGCGAGAGCTACAACGAGATCCTCGCGAAGGTGCTGACCGAGCCGCATCCGTCGCTGCGGCAGGCCCGCCCCGACGCGCCCCCGGCGCTGGTCGCGGCGGTGGACCGGCTCCTGGCCAAGCCCATCGCCGACCGCCCGGCCGATGCGCAGGAGGCCCGGACGCTGCTGGGCCAGGCGATGAAGGGCGGAGGGATGTCGGGGGCACTGGGCGCGCCGACGCTGCGGCCCGGATCGCTTCCCCCGGCCGAGAGCGCGCCCGCCTTCGCTCCGACTGCCCGGACTCCTGCTGCGCGCCTGCCCGACGCTCCCCCGCCACCTGCTCCGCCGCAGCCCCCGACGGCGAAGGAGCCCGCCCGCCGGCCGTTCTGGAAGTATGCGCTCTGGGCCTTCCTCATCCTCGTTGCGCTGCGGGGCTGCTCGGCCTGTCGCAGCTGCTGCCGTGGGGACGAGGACGACCGGCGCAGGGAGCGGCGCGAGGCCCGCAAGGAGGCGCTGCGCGAGGCGGTGCAGGACGCGGACGCAGGCGGAGAGAACGTCACCCTCTCGTCCGAGGACCTCGCCAAGGGCCTGACCATCCGCGTCGGCGACACCGAGCTGGCGCTCGGGCCGGGGAAGGCCAGCCTCACGCTCGGCCGCGCCGACGCCGGAAGCCCGGACGCCGCTGCGCCCGACGTGCCGCCCGCGCCCGATGCCTCGGTGGACCAGACCGGGGAGCGGGCGCGCGAGCTACGGCGTCTGCCCGAGCCGTTGCGGCGCCAGGAACTCCGGGAAGAGCGTAGGGAGGTCAGGGAGGCGGCGCAGGAGCGGCGGGAACGCCGCGGCGAGAAGCTGCGCGCGCGGGAACGCTGAAGAACCAGACGAGGGGCAGCGGATGACCAGACCCATCTTCGTGGTGAGCGATCTGCACCTGGGCGACCAGGGGCCGCGGGACAACTTCCACCTCGGGGACCGCGAGCAGCAGTTCCTGGGCTTCCTCGACCACGTCGGGCAGGAGCAGGGCGAGTTGTTCCTCCTCGGCGACGTCTTCGAGCTGTGGCAGGCGAACCTGGGTACGGTGCTCGTCCGCCGCCGGCCGCTGCTGGATCGGCTCGCGTCGCTGGGCGCGGTCTACGTGGTCGGCAACCACGACGTGGACCTGCAGGCGTTCGCCGGGACCGACCTGCTCGCCCACCCGTTCTTCCGGACCCTGCAGGGCCCGTTCGAGCGCACCCTGGGCGGGAAGCGCTTCCGCTTCATGCACGGCAACGAGACCGACCCGTTCAACCGCGGCGAGGTCCCCGGCTCGGGGCGCATGCTGACCATCCTCGCGGGCATGGTGGAGGACTGGAAGGGCTCGCCGATGAGCACCGCGGACCGCACCGTGGAGGAGACGCTGGAGCTGGCGGGCGAGCACCTGCTCAGCGCGGCGCAGCTCTCGCTCCGGCTGATGCGCGGCCGGCTCGGGCTCGACTCGACGCCGGACGTGGGCAAGGGCCTCACCCCCACGCAGCACCCCTCGCGCCTCGACGACCACCTCGATGGCGTCCGGGAGGACCGGCGCAAGCGCGGCTACGACGTCGCGGTGGTGGGCCACACCCACGTCCCGGGCACGGTGGGCGACTGGTACGTGAACAGCGGCTCGTGGACGCGCAAGACCAACGACTACCTGCGGGTCGGTCCGGACGGGACGGTGGCGTACTTCCAGTGGTCGGGAGGGCCGCGGGGCTTCAGCATGCCCATCGCCTACGGGGGCCGCTACCGATGACCCAGCGCTGGGGGTGGGTCCTGCCCGCCGCGCTGTCCGCCTGCGCCATGGCGCCGCGGGCTGTCGAAAGCGACGTGCTGACCAGCGAGGTCCGCGCCGCGGAGACCGCGTTCGCCGCGACGATGGCGGCCCGCGACTTCGCTGCGTTCGGGCGCTTCGTCGCCGAGGACGCGACCTTCGTGAACGCCGGCAAGCCGCTGCGCGGGAAGGTGGCGGTGCTGGCTCACTGGGAGCGCTTCTTCCGCGGGCCGCAGGCGCCGTTCGCCTGGAAGCCGGAGATCGTCGAGGTCCTGTCGAGCGGCCAGCTCGCGTACTCCGAGGGGCCGGTGACCACACCCGACGGCAAGGTCGTGGCCCGCTACCTCAGCACCTGGCGGCGCAACGCGAACGGGACCTGGCAGGTGGTCATCGACAACGGCTACGACACCTGCCCTTGAGTCGCGCCGCTCACACCTGCGCCACCTAGGCGCCTGGGCGTCGGTTCTTCTGGCATCCGTTCAGCCTGCCGACGGCACAACGCGCTTCAGCGTCCCGTCAGCATCCCGCCGCCAAATCTGATCGGGGGCGTCCCAAGCCTTGAGGGCCGTCGCTCCCAGACGTGCTTCGCGGACCGGGACCCGTTCGAGTTGCGGCGGGAGTCCTTTGGTCCGCAGACAGAGCACATCCAAGGGCCGCTTCAGGCTGGCCAGCGCCGACTCCGGAAACTCGACCGCGTCGATGCCCAGCACGAGCAGGTTCGGGGCTTGGTCTTGGAGCTTGTTCAGCTCAGGCGTCCAGCGCAATGGATGGTCCAGCCAGCTGAGGCCGATGCGGGCGAAGGGAAGGGTGTGCTCGTGGCGCTGGGCCGCGAACGGGTCCAGATCCCAGACTGCCTCGATGGCAGGAGGCAGGACGCTCAGGACCGACTTCGTGTCGGGGCCGTGAATGACGATCTCGCGGACGGGCTTGAAGCTCGGCTGGCGGACGATCTCGCGCAGCGGAGCGCCAGGGTCGGCGCGGATACCGACCCGCCAGAGGAGCCCCCGACGACAGCGCGTCGTGGTCGGAGCGAGAGCCGCCTTCAGCTCCGGGTACCAGGCCTTCCAGTGCTTGCGCCAGAGCGACGCCTCGGTCTTTCGGGTCGCGTCGGTTCCGCCACCGCGCTCATGCAGGAACTGGAGTTGCAGGAACTCCCCGCGTGGATCGCCCTTCTCGCAAAGGTGGTCGGCCAGAACCTGGAGCAGCGTCGGATCGTCGGGGTTGTCGTAGGCCTGCAGCAGGAGCTGCCGGGGATCCTTCTGACCGAGCGAGTCGAGGGCCGCATCCAGCGCTTCGAGCGATGCCTGCTCGTCTGCGGTGAGCGCGATGGGCTGGTGCAGGGCTAGCCCGAGGCGAATCTCGTCGAGGTGCTGCATGCAGGCCGGCTTCACCTGTGCCCTGGCCTTGGCAAGCTCGGGGAGCATCCCTGCGTGGGCGTGCCTCTCGAGCATCTGCTGAAAGTACCGATCGAGCATCCACGCGTGGCCGGCCCGAAGCTGTCGCAGGGCATATTCGCCAATGCGCGGATCTGGCGGAACCCTGGCGAACCTAGTGACCACATCCAGCACGTTCTTCGGGGAACGCAGCTCCGGCATCGACACGATTCGCTCGATGGAAACCGGATCGTGAGGCGGGACGTCCTTGGGAGCGCTCGCGGCGGCCAGCGGGCTCACCCGGCCAATCCGCTCTGCGAACTCGGGCTGGCGGCGCGCGCGCCACGCCTCGAGGAGCAGCTCGAGGGTGCGGCGGGAGTCTCCTGCTCGCGCAGCGATCACTGCGTCGGACAGGATGGAGGAGGTTGGCACGACAGCGAGTATGGCCGAGGAGGCGGCGCCCTGCGAGCGGGGACAGGCCACCCGTTCAATCCAGTCTTCTGGCACTTCGCTCGTTGGCTCCGGCTCCGCCGGGACATGTGAGGAGGGACTTCTCGATGAACTGGGGCCTTCCGGCAGGCGAAGGGTAAGAGCGCCAGCAGTTCCAGGGCCAGTCCTCGTGCGATGAGGCAGGCCCGCGGGTGGCACTCCGCCTGCATCGCATCCGCGGTCCATCGACTAGGATCGCGCCGTGCTGACCGCCCGTTCGCTGCAGCGACGACTCAACCTCCAGGTCCTGGTGCAGGCTGCTCCTGCCCCTGCCTGGGTCGCTGCCGCGTTCTTCGCAGGCTGGAAATTCCTGCTCGGCCTCGCGCTTCCCGTGGCCGGAGCCGTTTGTGTCCTCGGTCTCCTCGCGGCGCTGCTGGTGCTCTTCCGCCGCCGTCGCTGGACCGAGGCCCAGGCCCTCGTCGCACTCGATCGCGCGGCTGGCGCGGGCGGGCTCGCGCTCTCTCTCGCGGAGGTCCCGAGCGCTGCCTGGGAACCCGAGCTCGCTGCCCGCATGGCTCAGGCCCGGCCGCCCTCGCTCGCGCTGCGTCGGCCGCTGCTCGCGACGTTCGCGGCGCTGTTGTTCGCTGCCGTGGCCATCGCCGTTCCCCGCCCACAGGCCCTGATTCCTCCGGTGCAGGCCGCGGCCGAGTCCCACGTCCAGGACGCCGAGGCCAAGGCCGAGGTCCTACGTGCCGAGCAGCCGCTCGATCCGGTCCTGCAGGCCGAACTGGAGTGCCTCGCCGAGGACGCCCGTTCGGGCAGCTTCGACGCCGCCGATTGGGCCGGGCTCGACGCGGTGACCGGTGAGCTGGAGCAGGCTGCCGCTGAGCGCGCCGGTGAGCTCGCCCAAGCCGAGGCCGCTGCCAACCAGCTCGCTTCCGCCCTCGAAGCTGGCGCTGGCGACGAGGCCGAGGCTCGCGCCCGCGAGCAGCTCGAGTCGGCCCTCATGGAGCTGGGCTCGCAAGGCGGTGGCGAGGGAGAGAAGGGCGAACAAGGCGAGAAGGGCGAGCAGGCGCAGGCCGGGTTTCGTCCCTCGGATCCGTCCAAGCAGGGGCGCCGCGGCGAGAACGCGCAGGGCAAGGCCGGCGCCGCTCAGGCGAAGGAGCTGGCCAAGGCGCTCGCCGAGCGTCGCCAGGCGATGGAGAAGGCCGCGGGCCAGGGCTCGCGTTGGGCGCAGGGGAAGGGCACGAGTGAGGGCCAGGGCATGGGGCCCAAGGGCTTCGTCCACGACCACCGCAGCTACTCGGAGGCGGGTGACGGTACCGGGGACATGGCCTCTCCTTCCCGCGGTCCGGGAGCCACACCTGTCACCTTCGGGCCGCAGCACGCGATCGATCCCGACCAGCTCTTCGAGCAGGGCCTCGATCGCCAGGGCAAGGGCGACGACCCCATGGACCTGCAGGGCGTCCGCCGCGCGGCTCCGAAGCCCGGCGAGCCCGGCGCGGGCGGGACGCTTGGCGTGCCGGCTGCAGGTGCCAGCGGGGTCGTGCCGGAGTCGGCGCCGCTCGCGCCGCGCCATCGGGATCTGGTGAAGCGCTACTTCGACCGGCAGGCGCCGGCGGGAGAGAAGAGATGACCGAGCTGCTCAGCCCCACCGAGGTCGGCGCCGGCGCGCAGAAGGCCCAGGCGCTCCGGGACGAGCTGTCGCGCGTGCTGTTCGACCAGGAGCAGGTGGTCTCGCGGGTGGTGGTGGCGCTGCTCGCGCGCGGTCACGTGCTGCTCGAGGGCCTGCCGGGTCTGGGCAAGACCGAGCTGTGCAAGGGCATCGCCCGGCTGCTCGACCTGCCCTTCAAGCGGCTGCAGTTCACGCCCGACCTGTTGCCCGGCGACATCACCGGCACGTACGTCCTCGAGGGCGCTGACCGCACCTCCGTGTTCCGGCCGGGACCGCTCTTCGCGAGCGTGGTCCTCGCCGACGAGATCAACCGCGCCTCGCCCAAGACGCAGTCGGCGTTGCTGGAGGCGATGCAGGAGCGTCGCGTCACAGTGCTGGGCACGACCCACGTCCTCCCGGAGCCCTTCTTCGTCCTCGCCACGCAGAACCCCATCGAGCTGGAGGGGACCTACCCGCTGCCCGAGGCGCAGCTCGACCGCTTCCTCTTCAAGGTGCACGTCCGCCCGGTGGGCGCGGGCACGCTGACGAAGCTGCTCACCTCGCGCCTGCGCGGCGACCCTCCCGAGCTGCGTCCGGTGGCGACCCGTGACGAGCTCGGCGCCCTCTTCGCGACCGTCGATCGCGTGCATTTGCCCGAGGCGGTGGCGGGCTTCATCGGGCGGCTGGTGGCGGCGACGGATCCGCGTGGCGCGAACGCCCCTGAGCCGGTCCGCCGCTTCGTGCGCTGGGGTGCTTCGCCGCGCGCCGCGCTCTCCATCGCCGCTTCCGCGCGGGCGCTGGCGCTGCTCTCGGGCAAGCCCAACGTCGGCTTCGACGAGGTCTCCGCGGTGGCTCCGGATGCCCTCAACCACCGCCTGGTCCTCTCGCACGAGGCGGCGCTGGAAGGGCTCACCGGGGTCGACCTCGCGCGGCGCGTGCTCGAGGCCGTGCCCGAGCTGGAGCGCGCCTGATGTCGCGAGCGAGCGTGGGCGCCGCGGCGCTCGGGGTGGCGCTCTGCGTGCTGGTCTTGCCCTCCGTCGCTTTCGCGGCGAGCGAGATCCTCTCTTCGCGGCGCGTGCGGGTTGTCGCGGAGGCCGACTCCGACGGGCCGCGCGAGGGCTATCTCACCCTGGTCGTGCGCTGCGAGAACCGCACCCCGGCGTCCCAGCGCGTCTCGCTACGCTTCGAGTCGCGGCCCGCCGCGAGCATCGAGTCCGAGGTGTCGCTGGGCCCCGGCGAGCAGCGGCGCATCCCGCTGCTCCTGCCGGCGACCGCCCGCTACGGGACGCTCAGCGCCAGCGACGGTCACGAGAGCGGACGCGAGGGCTTCAGCTGGCAGTGGCAGGCGCAGGACGCGGTGCTGGTGGACAACTGCGAGCAGGTTCAGCCGCTGCTCGAGCGGCGCAAGGGCGCGGCGACGGGGACCGTCCGCCCGGTGCTCACGGTGGGCGCGGCCGACTATCCGGAGACCCTGGCGGCGTACAGCGGCTACGCCGCGGTAGGCGTGGTCGCGGCCCGCTTCGAGGACCTCCCCGAGCCGCAGCGCCGCGCTCTGGAGGCCTACGCCGCGACCGGTGGCCGGTTGTTCCTCGGCACCGTCCCCGCCCGGCCCGAGCAGCTCTTCCCGCTGTGGCGCGCCGGGGCCTCGAGCGCCGGACCCGGCGTCCATCCCTACGGCTTCGGGACCCTGCACTTCTTCAAGTCGCAGGAGCGCTGCGTGGAGGCGCTGGGGGGCGTGGGCGCCATCGCGCGGCCGGCCCTCGCAGCCGAGCGCGTGACCGGCTCACGGCATCGGTATCGCTCGCTGCCGTGGGGGACGGACCTGCCCGAGGGCGAGCCGCTGCTGGACGTCGCGCGGGTTCCGGTGGGCGGCTTCCTGCTGCTGGTCCTGCTCTTCGTGCTCGTCATCGGCCCGGGCAGCTTCGTCGTCCGCGCGCGCCGCGGGCCGCACGCGCTCCTGCTCTTCGTGCCCCTGACTGCCCTGGTCACTTGTGGCGGCATCGCCAGCTACGGCGTGGCCAGCGAGGGGCTCTTCACCATCCACGCCTCCTCGCGCACCGCGACGCTGCTCGACGCCGAGCAGCACCGGGCGGTGACGGTCTCGGTGGACTCGTTCTACGCCGGCCTCGGCCCGTCGCAGGTGCGCTTCGGTGCCCTGACCGCGGTGCTGCCGCCGGCCGAGCGCTACGGTGCGGACATGCTGCTCCTGGACGAGACCGAGGGCATGGTCTTCCGCGGCGGCCTCATCCCCTCGCGCGGGTACCGCGAGTACCTCACGCTCTCGGCGGTGCCCAGCCGCGCCCGTCTCTCGCTGCGAGGCGAGCCGGGAGGGAGGGAGGACGTGACCGTGGAGAACGCGCTGGGGGCGCGCATCACCAGCGGGGTCCTGCGGGTCGGGCAGGCGGTCTGCACGCTGCGCGAGGTGGCGGACCAGGCGCGGGCCGTCGTGCAGTGCGACCTCGGGAGCGACGAGCTCGATCCGACGCGCGTGCTCGCTCTCGCGGACCGCTTCGACCCCGCTCGCGTGGTCTCGGTCCCGCTCTCCCGCTTCCAGGGCGGCTCGCTGGCATCGAACCTGCTCGCGCCGCTCGAGGCGGGAGAGTTCGTGGTGGTGCTCGACCGGGCGGCGTTCGCGCCCGACGGAGGGCTCACTCTGGCCCGGCGGGACGACCGGCAGCTGGTGCGCGGGAAGGTGTCGCCATGAGCGTGCTCGAGGTCTGCGGAGTCTCCCGGCTGTTCGGCGACCTGCTCGCGGTGGACGACGTCTCCTTCACCATCGAGAAGGGCAGCATCTTCGGCTTCATCGGCCCCAACGGCGCGGGCAAGACCACCACGATGCGCATCGTCGCGACGCTGGACCACGCGACCCGCGGGGACGTGCGCGTGGAGGGCTACTCGGTCACCGACGCGCCCGACCTCGTCCGGCCGCTGCTGGGCTTCATGCCCGACCGCTACGGGACCTACGACGACACCACCGTGGGCGAGTACCTGGACTTCTTCGCCCGGGCGTACGGCCTGCGCGGCGCGCACCGGACCCGGCGCGTGGAGGCGGTGCTGGAGTTCAGCGGCCTCGGCCCGCTGCGCGACCGGCTCACCACCAGCCTCTCCAAGGGCATGCAGCAGCGCTGCGCCATGGGCAGGGCGTTGCTCAACGACCCCCGCCTGCTGGTGCTGGACGAGCCGGCCGACGGCCTGGACCCGCGGGCGCGCATCGAGCTGCGCGAGCTGCTCAAGGCGCTGGCCGCGCAGGGCAAGGCCATCCTCATCTCCAGCCACATCCTCACCGAGCTCTCCGAGCTGTGCGACGCGTGCGCCATCATCGAGCGTGGGCGCCTGCTCGCGGCGGGGCCCATCACCGACATCCTCGCCAAGGCCCAGGGCGCCGGGGTGGGCGAGCGCGAGCTGACGGTGCAGCTGGTCGCAGGGCCCGAGCTGGCGGAGCGGCTCGCCGCGTGCGAGCGCCTGCTCCTGGAGCAGCCGGGGGTGAAGGCGGTGAAGCCCGGGGCCACGGATCTCCGCGTCCGCTTCGCGGGGGACGAGGCGCAGGCGGCGCGGCTGCTGGCGACGCTGGTGGGCCAGGGCCAGCCGGTGTGCGGCTTCTCGGCGACCACGGCGGACCTCGAGGACGCGTTCCTCTCGGTGACGCAGGGGAGGCTGCAATGAGCGCCGGCGTCTTCTCCGACCGCGCGAACCCCATCGTCTTGCAGGAGGTGCGGCGTGGGCTGCGCACGCGGGTGTTCAGCATCTCCTTCGTGCTGCTGCTCCTGGCCTGCGCGCTCATCGCGCTGGTGGCGTACGGCACCTACACCCCGGGAGACGACGACTCGGGCAAGGGGACCTTCATCGCCGTCTTCGCGTGCCTCTCGGTGGTGGGCTTCTTCATGCTGCCGTACAGCGCCTACCGCTCCCTCGTCCGCGAGCGCGAGGAGCGGACCTGGCCGCTGCTGGTGCTCACCGGGCTGTCGCCGCGGCGCATCCTTGCGGGGAAGGTGGGCAGCTTCGCGCTGCAGGCGGTGCTCTACGCCTCGGCCATCGCGCCCTTCCTGCTCTTCGCGTACCTGCTCCAAGGCGTGAGCCTGGTGGTGGTGGCGGCGGTGCTGGGGCTGTCGGTGGCGTACCACCTCTTCCTCTCCACCAGCGCGGTGGCGGCGGCCACGTTCGGCGAGACCCGCCTGGTGCGCGGCGCGCTGCACTTTGTGGTGCTGGGCGCGCTCTTCGGGGCGGCGACCAGCGGCTTCTCCTTCGGCGTGGCGATGGTCTCCTCCCACGGAGCGGGGGACCTCTCCTCGATGCTCACCGCCGCCGGCGTCGCCGCGTGGCTGATGCTCTCCTACGGGCTGGTGCTCTTCGCGGTGGCGGTGAGCCGGCTCACCTTCGACGCCGACAACACCGTGCTCTGGCCGCGCGTGGCGCTCTTCCTCCACTGGGCAGGGTGCTCGGCCATCTGCTGGGGCGTGGTGCTCTCGGGGAGCCGCTCGCACGATTTGGGACTCGTGCTGGGGCTGTTGGGCGGGGTGCACGCCTTCCTGGCCGGCCTCTTCTCGGCCTGCACGGTCGCGGGGCTCTCGCGGAGGCTGCGGCAGCGCCCGCCGCGCATCACCTTCGCGGGGCTGCTCCTGCCGGGGGCGGCGAGGGGACTGCGGTTCTCGGTACTGCTGGTGGCGCTGTTCGTCGCGAGCGGCGCCGGGCTCCTGATCTTGGAGGACCGCGCGTCGATCACGGGTCGGCTGACGGCGCTGGCAGGGTTCGGGGCGCTGGCCGTGCTCTACATCTCGCTGCCCATCGCGCTGGGACGAGGACCCTTGCGCCGCTGGCTGGGGACCACGCCGCTGCTGCAGGTCTTCGGGGTGCTGCTGGTGATCCTCGCGATGGGCCTGCCGCCGCTGGTGGCGCTGGTGGCGGACGTGAAGGTGGACCATGAGGGCCTGAACTACCTGAACCCGGTGGTCGCGGTGGTGCACCTGAAGGAAGGCGACAGCGGACCCGAGAAGCTGCCCGTCCTCTGGGCGCTGGCGGCGACCGTCTTCTACGTCGCGCACCGGCTCTCTTCGGAGCGGGACCAGGAGGCCGAGCGTGGATGAACGGGCCCTGGCCCGCGTCGTGGAGCGCTGGCGGCTGAGGCTGCCGCGGGCGGCGCTGGGCGGACGCGTGGGCGACCTCTCGAGCGCGCAGGTGGGCGCGTCGATGGAGCTGCACGACTTCCGCGAGTACCAGCCCGGCGACGACCTGCGGCACCTGGACTGGAACGCGGTGGCCCGGACCGACCGGCTGATCCTGCGCGTGCGGCGCGAGGAGGTGGCGCCGCGGGTCGAGGTGCTGGTGGACGCGTCGCGGTCCATGGCCATCACGCAGGACAAGCGCGAGCGCGTCCGCGAGCTGGGGGAGCTGCTGCCGAGGCTCGCTCGCTCGCAGGGGCTCACCCCGGCGGTCTTCTGGCTGGGCGCGGTCCCGCGTCGGGTGGACGGTCCGCTGCCGGACGACTTCGAGGCGAAGCACGCGCTGCCGGCGCTGTTGCCCAGGGTGGCGCTGCGGCCGTGCGGCGTGCGCGTGGTCCTGAGCGATCTCCTCTTCGACGTTCCGCTCCAGCCGCTGGTGCGCAGGCTCGCGGACGGCGCGGCGAGGCTGGTGCTGGTGCAGGTCCTGGACGCGAGCGACGAGGACCCGGAGGGCGGGGAGGGCGCGCGGCTGGTCGACTCGGAGACCGGCGAGGCGCTCGACCGGCTGCTGGGGCCGGAGGTGCTGGAGAGGTATCGGACGAGGTTCGCGGCGCACCAGGCGGCGCTTGAAGCGGAGGCCCGACGGGTGCGGGCGGCGGTGTGCCGGGTCTCGGCGGCGCAGGAGCTGGAGGCGTGCGTCCGCGAGCGGCTGGCGGGAGAGCTGCTGGAGCCGCGCACGCGGGTGGGGTGAGCGATGTTCGTGATCCTGGCGATCGCAGGGGTGGCGCTGGCCTTGGGCGGCGTGGCGTGGGCGGTCGTGCGTCGACGTCGGGCTGCGCGTCGGCGCGCTGCGCTCGATGCCGTGGAACCGCCGCCGGCGACGCTGCGCCGCGAGGATCTGGCGCCGCGGCTCCGGGTCATCGCCGAGGCCCCCCCGCCTGAAGAGCTGCGTCCGGGGGCGATGTGCTACGCGCCGCGCCGGCTCCCGCAGCACGTGGAGTACGTGTGCGGTGTCTGCGGCGCACGGACGGTCTACGCGCTGCATCCAGGCGACTGGGTGGAGATCGAGCTGCCGCTGTGCCGCAAGGCCTTTGCGGAGATCACCGGGCTACGCGCGCGGCTGGACGAGACGCCGCTGTGCGCCGCGTGCACGCCCGGCAAGCGCGAGCCGTCCGTGGCGGTGGAGCTGCAGTTCGCCGGGGAGACGCAGTGGCGCCGGGTGGAAGGCCTCCAGGCCGACGACCTGCGGCTCCTGGCCGAGTTCGGGGCAGACCTCCGGGTTCATCGCGGCGACCACGACTTCGAGGTCCCGTTGCGAGATCGCCTCGAGCGCCTCGAGCAGCTGCTCGGCGTGAAGCGCTCGGGGTGAGACGGTCATGAAGGCGCTGCGGAACACGCTGCTCGTCGTCGGAGTGACCCTGGGGGTGGTGGGGATGCTGGCGTGGCTGTACGCGGCGTTCGGGGCGCAGAGCGCGTGGTTCGCGCTGGGCTCAGTCTGGCTGCCGATGACGTGGCTCGGGACGGTGAGCAAGGTGGTGCCGCTGCGGCTCACCGGGGCGTGGCACCGGGTGCGGCCGTGGGAGCAGCGGGCGTGGGAGCGTCTCGGGGTGAGGTGGGCGAAGCGGCTGCTGCGACGCGGCCCGCTGGCGGTGTTCAACCCGGAGCTGCGTCTGCCCGACGAGCCGACGCCCGAGCGTCTCGCGGCGCTGGCGCGGCGGATGTGCGAGGCCGAGGCGAGCCACGCGATCCTGCTGGTGGCGACCCTCGGGCTGGTGGCGCACGCCGCGGCGCGCGGCTGGTGGGCGACGGCCGGGTGGACCCTGCTCTTCGACGTGCTGGTGAACGGCTACCCGGTGATGCTGCAGCGGTACAACCGGGCGCGGCTCGCCCAGTCTTCGGGCCAGGTGGTCGCAGCATCGCACTAGCTAGTCGGCGGCACCCCGAGGCCTGCCTGGTGGGCTCACGGCTGCCTGGAAGAGGACCGTCTTCCAGGGGAGGGATTGCGGACAGACGCACGGGTCGTCGCGCGAGACAGCCGTCCGCCGTACCTCCCCCGTTCGGGAATTACCTAACGCCGAGTAAGTAACCGCTCCGGATCTGGGGAGGGACCCCTAGGGCCGGTCTGGACCTGAGCCTCGCAGAGGGCGCCGACAGGCGCCGCGCGCGTAGGCCGCTTGGTGGTCCGTCCGCCTCGGGGTCACGAGGCAGTCCGCAAGGCACGTCGCGCGGGGGCCTGCAGGCCCCCCTCTCACCGGCCGTCGCTTGGGCTCGAGACCTCTGAGCTACTAGGTTTTGAAATCGTCGCGCCGCGCGAAGAAATTATGCGGCGTC
>CAZAIE010000005.1:0-11197 GCA_964485035.1 uncultured Myxococcaceae bacterium
CGCAGCTCATCACCCCGCTGCCTGGGGTCACGGTGGCCAACCCCTCGCGCGTGGGCGGCGTGAGGCCGAGCCGTACGGGCTCGCCCACCGTGGTCGCGTTCGCTTCGGGCTCGCTCCAGGGCGACTACCAGATCCGCCTCGAGGTGACGACGGGAGGAGCGCTGGGCGCCGCGGTGTTCCGCTACTCGGTCGACGGCGGGGCAACGTGGGCTGCGACTACGCAGACCATTCCGGCGAGCGGCCCGTACATCCTCGGCACGACTGGGCTGTCGCTGAACTTCGGGGCGGGGGCCTTTCAGGCGGGCGACCTCTATGACTTCGAGGCTACGATCTCCTGGCTCTCGCAAGCGGGCGTCGACCGCGAGACCGACGACGCCCTGCGCGTGCGCTGCAGGAAGAAGTGGGCCAGCCTCGCCATCGGCCGGACCAATGCGGGCTTCGAGTTCTGGGCGCTGGAGGCCAGTGACCAGGTCACGCGGGCGTTCGCGCGGCAGAGCGCCGCGGTCCCGGGCCAGGTCGAGCTGTTCCTGGCCGGGGCGGGCGGGAGCGTCACCGCCGACGTGGTGGCCAAAGTGGATGCATACGTGCAGCCACGAGTGCCGCTGACGACCTCGTGCGTCACCGCATCCGCGGGAACGGTGACCGTCAGCCTGGCCGGGACCGTCTACGTGCGCTCCGGCATGCGGACGCAGGCCCAGGCTGCCGCTGAGGCCGCACTCGCTGAGTACATCGCTTCGGTGCCCATCGGCGGCGAGAAGGTCGGTGCCGCAGGCGTCGTGTCGCGCGAGGTGCTGGCGGCCTGCATCGCACGTGGCTCGGCGGCAAACCGCGTAGACGGAGTGGTCGACCTGGCGCTCACCACGCCGGCGGCCGACGTCGCCCTCGACCCCACCGAGGTTCCCATCCTCGACGTGAGCAACCTGACCTGGACCGAGGTCTAAGTGCTCTACCGCGACTTCATCCCCCGCGAGCTCGCGCCGGGCTGGCTTCAGACGCCCAAGAACGCCGCTTGGCTGCGAGCCTCCGGCGACCTCAAGGACTCGCTCGCCGAGCGCTGCAAGGACGCTGTGAAGGTCCGCTTCGCCCGGCTCGCGCCGCGCGACGGCCTGGACCAGCTCGGCGGGGAGAGGCAGATCGAGCGTGGGCCCTCCGAGACCAACGCCGCCTTCGCCGAGCGCGTGGTCGACGCCTGGGGCCTGTGGCGATGGGGAGGGACCGCTCAGGGTGTCCTGCTCGCGTTGCGCGACGTGGGCTACTCGAAGGCCCTCGTGGAGATCGTCAACGGCAACCAGTACGGCCTGGACGCGCAGGGCGCGCTGTCGATCCAGGGCCTGCCTCGCGGGAGCTGGTCCTGCGACGCCACGCCCGACTTCTGGTCGAAGTTCGCGGTGGTGTTCCCGCAGAACCCGTGGGGCAAGGAGCGCATCGGGTTCCCGAAGCCTCGCTGGGAATGGGTGAGGCCTGCCAACCACGACCCGCGCATCGAGCAAATCCGCAGGCTCGTCCGCCGCTGGAAGAGCGCGCACTCGACCTGCTCGGACATCGCCGTGATCAACGAGGGCCGCACCTGGGACTACCCGCACCGGCACCGCACCTGGGACAACCAGGGCGGGACCTGGAGCGGCAATGACGTGCTGCACTACGCGCCGTGAGAGACGCGCATGCCGTCCAACTACTCGGGGAACGCGGCCAGGGTTGCCCAGGGCCAGGCGCCGGTCATCGCCTGTCCCGTGGGCACCGATGCGCCCAACGCCGCGAGCGTCAACACGCCCCTGCAGACGCTCGCCGACTTCGTAGCCTACCTGCAGCAGTACGCCGCGACGTCGGGGACGCAGCAGCCGAACTCCGAGACCCTCGTCGTCAACGGCGATCCGGCGCTCGGGACCTACAAGACCCTTCCCGCCGGCGCCCGGATCTGCCTCTGGGAGACCATCGTCACGGTGGTCGCGACCAAGTACGCCTCGCGCATCTACCGGACTGCGACCGGCGCGCTCGAGTTCGTCCACAACTGCAAGTGGGACGGGGCGACCGCCAAGTGGAAAGCAGACCTCACCAACACGCAGTCGAGCTTCTTCAAGGTCGTGGTCTCGGCGGGAGGCGGGCCCGCGCTCTACTCGGCAGCCAACGACGCCAACGGCTGGGCGGACAGCGCGTGGGTGGTCGTCGTCAGGCTCAGCGGCGGGCCCGGCGGACTGGCGATCACCGACGGCGTACTCTCGATGGTGGGCACGTCCGCGAACGCCGACGGGTCCAATCCGCCGGCGACGACCGCAGTGGCGAACAAGGTCTGCGCCAAGAACTCCTGCAAGGCCTGGGGGACGCTGTCGCTCGGCTACACGGGGATGAGGCTGGACGAGGGCTTCAACGTGGCCTCGATGACCCGGGTGAACCTGGGCAAGGACTTCAACAACAACGACATCTGGGGCGCGCGGATCACCTTCGCGGCTCCGATGCAGAGCGCTAGCTACTCGGTGAGCTTCGCGATCCGCGACACGTCGAGGCCCGACCTCCTCCACCTCCCGACCCTGTACGCGAAGACGGCCGGCTACTTCGACTTCGTCCTGCGCCAGCCAGGGGCGAACTACTTCGACGATGTTGGCTCGCTCGCGGTCGGGGTCGATTTCCAGGTGTTCGGGTGTCAGGACTCGTGACGCCGCCGGGCCTTCGCTCTTTCCCGAGATGAAGGCAAGTTGCCTTCCCCTTAAATGGTCGATTTTCCAGACCTATTCGGCTTGATGCTCAGGCGCGCCAGAGCGTGCATGTCCCCAAGGCGGAGGTTGGGAGGCCGCCGAGACGAAGGGCGAACAAGGGGAACGAAGATGGCGAAGAAGAGCAGCAGCGAAGGGCCGAAGATCGAGCGGGCGGAGGCGGTCCTGGGGAAGACCGAGTACGGCAACGAGCAGCCGATGCTGGTGGTCGGGATCCGGACCAGCGACTGGATTCGCGGGCCGCGCCTGGCCCACGCGGTCGGGCTGCGCGCGGCGGCAAAGATCGAGGAGGCGCTCGCCGAGGTTGGCGACACGGGCTGGCTGGTCAACGCCCCGGCCTGGGGCGACGAGCAGCGGCTCCCGGATGGCTGGCGCACTACCTTCACCATCCACCTTGAGGCCTGCCGAGGCGCCAAGGCCGAGGTGGCTATGGAGGCGCTCGGCGCGGTCGCCGACTTGCTCCGCGCCGCGAAGGGGGTGCGGCGATGACCGGACCGGCCTTCTTCACCACGCGGATGGGGGCGCGCTACTACGAGCACACGATGCCCAAGATCGCCGACCAGCTCGAGCGCCTGAATGCCAACCTCGAGGCCCTGGTGACCGAGATGCGGCTGCAGCGCGAGGTAAGGGCCTCCGCAGGAGAGGCGAAAGCCGCCCGGGCCACGAAGTAGAAACCGCTTGGAGGATTCGTGCCCCGCCAGCCGAGAGGCTCGCGGGGCACAGTCGTCTGGGCGCGGTCTACTTCTTCCCGAGAAGCGAGCGCGAGGCGGAGCGGGCGGCCTCCCAAGTCGGGACCTTCCCCTCGTCTTGGCGCATCCTGCCGCCGTCGAACTCCCGCATCGCATTCAAGTAGGCGCGGTTGGCTTCGACCAGGCGCACAAGGGCGACCAGAACCGGGTCATCGGTCGGTGTGGACGTAGCCGTTTCGCGAAGCTCCGCGAGCACGGCCTCGGCGCGTTCCTGCGTGGCCCGCCAGGGCCTCTCGTCAATGGGCTTGGAGTACAAGCCCTCGCGGCTCCAGTGCAGGTTGTCGGCGAACTGCTCCGTCTCGGTCGAGAGTACCTCGAGCATCGCTCGGACCGATTGCTGCCTACTCGCACCGGCCAGGAACGCACCGGCGTCGGCGCCGAGACGGGAGCGGAGTTCCTGCTCGATCTGGGCCGCCTGGAGCGCCGCCGGGTGGCGCGGACACGTCATCAGGTGGTCCGCGATGTCCTTGGTCTCGAGGGCGGCCGCGCAGTCCGGGCAGACGAACCGATACCCGGGTTGCGAGTGATCCCACTCGGCCAGGAGCATCTCGAGCTCGAGCGTCTCGGGAGGAGCGTCGTTCGGCCCGCGGCCGATGAGCGCCTCGAGCACCTTCTCGGCTTCGAACGACTGGACGTAGTGGCCGTAGCGCGGCTCTGGCTCAGGTGCAGGCGAGGGAACATCAGCCTTGCCGTTCGCCGAGACCAACGCGCGCTGCGCCGCCAGGAGCCGTTGCCGCGCTGGGTGCTTCGGGCACCGGCGGATGTGCTCGGCGTTCAGGAGCAGGTTGACCTTCACCCCCATGCAGGCCGGGCAGGAGATTCTCGAACGCTTCCAGGTGTCGAGGCGCTCCCACCGGGCGATGACGGCTTCGATGACGTACTTGTCGTCTTGCAGCTGGGCTGGCGAGCCGCGTTGCTCCCAAGGCCCGGCGAGGCGTCGAAACGCGGCCCACGCGATCGGCGGCGTGACCTTGTGGAGCCACGGGCTCGGCGGCACGGCCGTCCAAGGCCGGTTCGGCACCTCGGTCATGATGGCCTCGACCTCGGACCAGCAGCGCGCGTACGCCCAGGAAGTGCCGTTGGAAGGCTCGAGCAGCCCCTCGCCGACCTGGGCGCTGCGGTACAGCCAGACCAGGAAGTCGCGGATGCGTTCGGGCGAGGCCGCGCGAGAGATGTGGCGGTGCAGGAAGTCGATCGGCGAGTCGGAGGGATCGTCCGGGAAGCAGGAGAGGAGCTGCTCGAGGATCATGCGCATCGCGGCCCCGGCGTTGTCCTGGTAGCGGCGGAGGCCATGGATCAGCCAGGCGGCAAGGCAGAAGATCTGCTCGCGGTTCATCGAACCGAACGGAGCGGTGGCGCTGGTCATCGGACACCTCCGGCCTTCGAGTCGGCGGACGCGGCTTTCATCCGCTGGGCGAGCTCCTCGGGGGTGATGGGGGCCTCGTCCTCGGGGACGATGACCTTCCCGAAGGCGGTTACCTCCTGGTGCATGGACCGCTGGCCGAGCCAGAGGCCGCCGCCCGCCCAGAGGTCTTCGCTTCGGCGCTCCACGGCTCGTCGAGGCAGGTCCAGCCGCTCGTGGAAGAGCACGTGCGCCTTCTCGATCACGCCGAGCCGGGCGGCCGCCTCGGCGTCGCCCTGGGCCGCCTTGCCGGCCCAGAATCGCTTCTGCCGATCGAGACGGTCGCTCATGATCGACACGCCCACCTCGTCGATCGGGTACTTGCGCACGACCGTGTAGAACCAAGTGTCCTCGTCGAGCGGATGGTCGCGGCCCCAGGAGTTCCTGGTCACGTTGGCGAACGCGACGAGCAGGCGCTCGAGCGCGTCGATCTCCCAGCCCAGCCGCTGCCTCTCCGATTCCTCCAGCTCTCCGGATCGCGCTTCCAACGCGGCTCGGCGATCGACCACTCCGCAGTAGAGGAAGAACCAGAACTCTTGGATGGCGCCCGGCGACATGATCAGGAAGGGATAAGGAGCGTCCTCCTCCGACCTGCCCGCGCGACGTGGCAGGGGCCAGGCGCGCACCATCCCGTCCGAGCTCGCGGTCAGCATCCGTTTGCCGTCGGGGTGGCACGCCACGAAGACGCCGGAGTTGAAGTTGTCGAACGGGTTGATCGTCCCGATGTGCCGCAGCGTGGCGTCCCCGCTCTCGAGCTCGATGACGCCGGCCGAGGTGTCGGTCCCATAGAGGGCGAGGTCGTGTCCCGTGGAGAAGCAGACCGACTCGACCGGGCCGCAGGCCGAGTACGCCCCGAGCTGGTTCATGGAGACCAGGTCCCAGAGGCGGATCGTCTGGTCCCGGCCCCCGGTGAGCGCGCGGGCCCCGTCTGCAGAGACGGCGAGGGCCCGGCAGGCGCCGAGGTGGGCGTCGACCGAGGCCACGACCTCAGCTCTGCCGTGGCGCAGCGCCCAGCGTGTGAGCCGACCGCTCTCCGCGCAGGTCACGAACTCGGCGTCATCGAGAAAAGCGACCCGGAAGAGCTTGTCCTCGAGCGCGAACAGCCGGGCCTCCCGCCGAGCGAGGTCGGTCACCATCAGCTCGCGCTTGCCGCAGCTGACCAGGCGCCCGCCGTCGGGCGAGAACGCCATGCCCAGAACGGCGTTCTGGTGGCCCTCCAGCTTGAACTGGAACCGCCCGTCCGCTGCGTTGGAGATCATCAAGCGCTCGTCGATCGCGCTGGCGACGAGCCTGCCGTCAGGCGAGAGCCGCGCGATGATGCCGCGGTGGTCGATGGACGAGCAGCCGCCGCCCTCGGCCGGGATGGGGAAGAAGAGGACGTCGCACTTCCAGCAGCCGCAGACGGCGAACGTGCCGTCAGGGGCGCAAGAGATCTCGGTCAGCAGCTCGCCCGTGCTCGAGAGGACTTCCGCCTCGGGGAGTTCGGGGAGCAGTGCGAGCCGCTTGTTCGGGCCGGCCCACCGCGTGTCGGGCAGCTGCGCTCGCAAATCCGGCGGGATGACCCCGACCCTCCAGAGCACCTTGTCGATGTCGTGCGCCCCGACGTGCCAGTAGACGGGCCGCGCGCGCACCCCGCTCCAGTCGAGGACGTCGCGGGAGGAGAAGTCGCAGCGCACGCCGTCGAAGCCGTTGAACGGCGGCGCCTGCTTTCCCTCCAGGGCCCAGTACTGCACGCCACCGAACCGGAACGAGCGCGGGTCGTCCTTGCGCTCGAGGATCTGCCCCCAGAAGTGGCACTTCGCGCACAACGTGACGCGCTCGAGGACCTGCGCGACCTCGGGGATGTAGTACGACGACTTCTGTGGCTCTCCGCACTTCCGACAAGTGAAGTTCACGGCTCCCTCCTTGACCGATGGCGATTGAGCTGGGCGGTGCGACCTGCACCCACACGGTCGCATGTGCCACGGACATGGTCGGGGAACCGGTGTGGCGATGCGCCCGGAAAGCCGTGCGCTGTCACTCCATCTGGCTGAGAAAGCAAGTAGAACCGACCGCTCGGCGCATCTTCAACGTGTCGATTTTCCTAGCGAATCGACTTGATGCTCAGGCGCTCCAGAGCGTCCATGTGCTCGAGGCGGACTTGGGAACGCCGCCGAAACGCAGAGCCAACCAGCAGCCCAAAGGAGCACGAAGATGACGACCAAGACCTCGAAGGCGAACAAGGCCAGCAGCAAGAAGACCGCGACCCTCCACATCGCGACCCCGGGCACCGGCAAGCCGATCTGCGGCGCGGCCGGCAAGGGCATCAAGACCACCCTAACCCCGGCGGAAGCGAACTGCGCCGACTGCCAGAAGATCGCGGCCCACGCCGAGGAGAAGGCCAAGAACGAGGCGAAGGCCGAGACCAAGCAGACCGAGAAGCCCGACACCAAGAAGGCGGCGAAGCCGGCCGCCGAGCCTCGCGAGCGCGACGCGCGCCTGCCGCCCCCGGGCACGGTCCTCAAGAAACTCGACCGCAGCGGGGCGGTGCGCTGCGAGTGCAAGGTGACCGAGGCCGGCGTCGTCTACAAGGGCGAAACCTTCCGGTCCCTCTCGGGCGCGGCGATGGCGGCGGCCAAGGACCTGGGTATCAACGGCAGCCAGAACGGCTTCCTGTTCTGGGGCCTGATCAAGCAGCGGGCGCCGCTGCACGACCCGGTCGAGGCGCTGCAGGCCGCCTGGGACCGCTACCACGAGCGGGTCAAGGCGATTGCCGCCGGGGAGATGGAGGCGCCGGTCAAGACCAAGATCGCCGGCGCCCTCGAGCGGCAGGGGCGCGAGATCCTCGAGGTGGCCACCACGTTGTAGCGAGGTCAGCCAATCGAAAGCGACGATGCCCCGCGGGCCGCTCGGCTCGCGGGGCATCGTCGCGTCCAGCTTCAAACTCCTTCTCGCTCCAGCCCTGGCGAGGTGCCAACATGGCGCTTCGGGGTGCTCGAACCTGCTCGAGGAGCGACTCATGGCTCGACAGCGGTCGATGGTCGCGGATCTTGATGCCTTCTTTGGTTGGCTGGCTGGCCGGCCAGGGGTCCACCTTGAGCAGGTTGTCGGCAAGCCCGCGGCTCGCAGCGCGCTACACGATTGTCCGACCCATCTGGCCTCCTCCTTCTTCAAGCAACACGACGGCCTCAGGGTGAAGTGGAGGATCGGCACCGCACTCCACGGTGGAATGAGCGTCCCCTCGCTGGGGAGCAATGAGTGGAACGCTGAGAACATGGGCTGGGAGCCCACCGACGACCTTTGCGTCGTCTTGGACAGCGTCAGGCCGATCCTCGTGGACGTCGGCGAGGGCTCGGTCGTGGTGTTCGACGGGGACTACATCGCGTCGGAACCCATGGCTTGGCGCTTCGCCTTGGACTGGGGCATGCGCTGCCTCTTCCTGGACGGCTGGAAGGACACGCTGCTCGATCAGCCGGAGGACCTTGAGGACTTCGAGGCGAGGTTGAGGAAGGCATGGCGGCTGGTTGGCCCGCCACCGAAATGGCTGGTCGCTCGAGTGTCAAAGGACGCCCAACCGTGGTCGCAAGCGTAGACGTAACTGAGTCGGCGACACCGACTCGGCTACTCGGCGCTCGCGCCCCAATCCTCCATCCGCCAGCCATCGTCAAGTCGCCGGATCAGAGCGTCGCCGATCTCTTCACTGGTCGCGCCGACACCGTAGCCGCATTCCTTCTGGACGATCGAGGCCACACGTCGGCTTGTGCCTGGCCGATTGACGACGTATTCCAAATAGGCAAAGAACGAGTCTTGGAACTCGTCCGAAGCAAGCCGATCATCCCATATCTCTGGCATGGGCCCCTTCACAAATGAACGGCTGAGCCGATCGACCACGTCCTCGCTTGTCAGCCGCGCACGAAGTTTCTTCAAGAAACTCTTGAAGCCGTCTGCATCGCAGAACGGATCCGTGTCGAGCTTCTTGAGATAGGGCGTGGGATCCACATCAGCGTTCTTGAAGACTGCGGCTACGGCGTCACGGTACTGCTCGAAGCGCTCCTGAAAGAAGGAGTCGCCCTTGCTGGCAACCTTCGTGGCGAGGGTCGTGTAATAGCCTCGCTTTCGGTCGGCTGCCTTGCCAAGTTTCTCATCAAACTCAGAGCTCAGGGGAGTTGGGACCCAGTATCCCAGACAGGTCTCGATGCCGTAGGTAGAAATCGGCGGATTCTTCTTCTGTTCGCTCTCGCCCTCCTCCGGCTCTGCCTCGGCGATGCCGAGCGCGCGCTTAACGCTGAAGGCACCGATTCCCGCCTCCGCCTCGGCGTTAGGAATCGTCACCTCTCGCCGAAGCAACCGCTCTTTGAGCTGGTCGGGGAGTAGGGCCAGAAGGCGAGTGAACGGGTTGTAGGTGACCTGGAGCTGAATAACAGGCTTGAAGTACAACGTGCCCATCCTGAAGAACCCGACCAAGCTGCGGGCAACCGGCTCCTCGATCATCGCGATTGGTCTCGCCCTATCCCAGACATGATCAAAATAGTCCTTCAGCCCGGGCGCATCCTGCAGACGGATCATGACCTCCTCATTGCGCTCGACAGCGGCTGTCGTCGCATTCAGAGAGCCCACGAACGCGACAGTTGTCGCAGTATCGAAGACCAGCAGCTTGGTATGGAAGATGCCGGGCTCAAACTTCAGCCGAATCTCCAGGTCTTTGCACCGGCGCTTCAGCGTCTCTTCGAGTGCGCGCAGGGAATCGAGTTGCTCCTGGAGTCTGGCTCCCGAGAGGCCATTGAAGAGGAGACGTACAACCGTGCGGCGTCCCTGGCCCTTGAGCGGCGCTAGGAGCGACTCGACGAACTCGTCGTCGTAGTAGGCAGCTGCTAGCGAAATCCTCCGCGCGGAGCGCATACAAGTCTGGAGTGCGCCGATGTCGAGGGCGCGATCAGCCGCCTCCTTGTAGTGCGTCGACAACAACTTGATTGCTCCATTTCCGGGCGCCTCCGCGACGTCGTTCTCTTCTGCGAGCCTCTGTGGAGCAAGAGCACGAGGCTTGATTCCTTTCACGAACATCCTCAAAGCGAGGTCCCGCATGTCGTCAGCCGACATCCGAGCCAACCCGGGCACGACATACTCTTGATCGTCGATGGTCACGCCACTCTCGAGCACAGCAAGCAAGTCCTCCCGGCGCAGGTCGTTGATAAGCGAGGCCAGGTCCCCATGATACGAATAGGCGAGAATGGCTCGCCGGTCGCTCAGGCTGTGCGCAGTGCCGACTACACGTAGACCAGCCAAACGAGCAAGTGCGTCGCGCCCAAGAAAGTCGAGGATGTTGCGAACGGAAGCCACGTGGAACTCCTTGCCGGTTAATGTCGACTGCGGTCAGGCTGAATGCGTGTCGCCTCTGCGCTTGCGAAGCTTCGCTTGGGCAGTGTCGCTGTGCCGGAGCCACGTCACGACGCCCCACCTCCGCTAGACACTGGATGGCCCCCAGCCTCCAGTGAGGCCCGTCTCGAACGCGCCTCCGAGGATGTTTTCGAAGGCAGCTGGCACGCCTGTCGTACGGAGAGCCTCCTGAAGGGAGGCGACTGAGCTCGCCCAGGCGCGAAGGTCAGAGCGCTCCGTGTCAGAGAGGTCGAGTTCGGCGGTCGAGAAGGGGCGCGGAGGCGAACCTCCCCCTTGCTCAAGAATGGTCTTGCACAGATCCTCAGCACGAGCCGCCATCCAAGCCCCCTACCGCGGTGGCGCGCCCTTCCGAGCGAGCACCCGCTTCAACGGTTGGCCGGCCCTATCCTATGTCTGGGGACGGACATCGCCCAAGACAGACAGGCGCCGGACGGCACCGGGCGGCAGCGGCAAACGAGCGGCAGGGGCACCAGGCACCGGGTTCATCGTGCCCAGCCACCAGCGTCGGAGCGCGTCGGAACGCGTCGGCGGCACGTCGAAGCGGCGGTTGCGAAGGGGTGCGCAGACACTCGGCGAGTGTCCGGCCGAGTGTTAGACTCCGCACCTTGCCTCGGCGCGTCGCGCGACCGGAGGGAGGAGCACGTGTCTCTCGACTCAACCCACGTCGCCGCGTTCTACAGGGCGTCGCTGATTGGCCTTCGGGCTCTTGACGCTCGAAACCCGCGTCCCCTCTACTTCGGCGAGGACGCCGACGCTCGCTGGCGCGCCTACAGCGGCGAGCTACGTGAGTCCGATCGTCTCGATTTGGTCATCCGGGATGCCGCCGTCTCGAGCCCGGTGGCCTTTGCGCCCCGGGTCATCTTCCCGCTCCCCGGCCTCGCTGAGGACGAGGCCTTCGGCCCCGAGTGGCCGGGGCTTCCGCCCGCAGCAGGGATCGCGCTTCTCAAGGAATCCAAGCCCTCCGG
>CAZAIE010000005.1:11207-27568 GCA_964485035.1 uncultured Myxococcaceae bacterium
CGGTCGTACTCCCGCGGAGGTTCTCGCCCGCGCTGCCGACGCGTGGTCTCTTCATCCCGCGAAGGTCGCCCCCACCGCGCTCAAAGCCGTCGGGCCTACTGCACGCGTCCTTGCAGCTGGCTGCGGGGCGCTTCTCGCGCTCGTGGAGCACTTCACCGATCGGCGTGACCTCGACATCGCCGGCCAGGTGCTTCTGGTCGCGGATCACCCTGGCGAGCGGCAGTTGTTGGGCCTGGCAGTGGCATTGCTGGGGAGCACGCGGCCCGTCCAGCTTGCGTCCACCGCTGCTTCGGCTGGGATCGCGCGGGACGCGGGATTCCGCGCTTCGAGCATCGTCCTGGTCAGCGACGACGCTAGCCCGCAAGCGCGAGACGCGGTGGCCCGTATCCGCAAGGAGTTGGAGGGGTAGATGGCGCTCTCGAAGGATCGGGTCCTGGCCCAGGGGCAGACCTCGCACCCCTGGGAGCGCGACGCCGTTGAGTTCATCAAGTCTGCGCTCCCCGACGCGGAGCCCTACCGTCTCTGGGCGCTGGTCGACTTGGTCGATCTCTCCGGTCGCCGCCATGAGATTGACGCTTTGGTTCTCGGCTACCACGCCCTCTACCTCGTGGAGATCAAGAGCCACCCCGCCAAGATCAGCGGCACGGCCGTGGATTGGACCTTCGAGTTCCCTGACGGCGGACGCTCTGTCCGCGAGAACCCTCTACGCCTGACGGCACAGAAGACTCGTGTCTTGGCGAGCCTGCTCGATCGCAAGCTCGGTCATGAGCGCCCCTGGGTAGAGCCCCTCGTGTTCCTCTCCGCACCCGAGGCGGAAGTGCACCTGGCAGATCAGGCGGGCGCCGGTGTCCTTACCCGTGCCACCTTCGCCCGTGCCATCACTCACGGCGAGATCCCCTGCGCCGACGCTCGCCTGAAGCAGCGTGCGATCAACCGGCCCCTCGCCCAGAAGGTCGCCGCAGCTCTCAAGGAGCTGGGCGTCGCAGAGAGCAAGGGTGCCCAGCGCATCGGCGATCTCGTTCTCGGCGAGGTCCTTGAGGACGGACCCGGCTATCAAGACCGCGAAGCTCATCACGAGCGGATGGCTGAGATCCGTCGGCGCGTGCGCACGTACCTGGTGCCGCAGTCGCCCACGCAAGAGCGCCGAGACCAGTTGCGCCGGGCGGCCGAGCGGGAAGCGCGCCTGCTCACGGTCCTCGGCGACCACCGTTCGATCCTGCGCGTCGCCGACTACGTTGCAGAAGGGCCCAGTGGCGGCCCCTGCGTTGTCTTCGACGACCTGGCCGAGTCGGAGACCCTCGACGCGTTCATTCGCCGCAACCACGCAACGCTGTCTTTCGAGCACCGACTGCGCATCCTCGAGCAGCTCGGCGAGGCTCTCGACTACTGCCACCGCAAGCAGGTCATCCATCGCGGGCTCAACCCGGGAGCAGTGCTCGTCCGTCGCGGAACCGGCGACGAGCCCGAGGTGCGCCTCTACAACTTCCAACTGGCTACTCACCAGGACGGCAGTCAGGGCACCGTTCATCTCTCCGCCCTCGCCGCCGACCCGTCGGTCGTCTATCGCGCCCCCGAGGTCGTTGAGGATCCCCAGAAGGCGAGCCCAACAAGCGATCTCTTCTCGCTCGGCGCAGTCGCCTACTACGTCCTCACCGGGCGCCACCCCGGCACCACACTCGTCGAGCGCCAGCCGCTGCTCGCGGCCGGCCACCTGTCACTCGCTGCCGCGAGCGACGCTTTGGCACCGGCTGGCAGCGCTGAGGAGGGCAACCCTAGTCTTGAGCAGGTCGTTGCCATCGCCACCGAGGTCAATCCGGTCGAGCGTGCCGATAGCGCGATCGAGTGGGTCAATCTGCTCCTCGAGGCTGCGACGACCCCGCGCCCGCCCGAGCAGGCGCCCGCAGATCCACTCGCTGCACGCCCTGGCGAAATCGTCGGGGAGGGCTACCGCGTCGAGGCGAGCCTGGGCACAGGATCGACGTCGCACGTCCTCAAGGTCTCGCGGGACTCCTCCGAGTTCGCACTCAAGATCGCGTTGAGCGAAGAGATGGCCGATCGGCTCAACGCCGAGGCGGCCGTCCTCGAGCGCATCCAGTGCGACCGCATCGTCCGGCTGCTCAAGCGGCTGCGCATCGGGGGTCGAACCTGCCTGCTCTTGAGCTACGGCGGAGAGAGCCTTGCCGACCTCATTGCCCGCGAGGGCCCGGTCAGCCTCGACTACGCCCGCCGCTGGGGCGAGGACCTGTTGCTCGCCCTCACGGCGCTCGAGGAGCAGGGCATCGCCCACCGCGACCTCAAGCCCGCCAATCTCGGCGTGCTTCCTGGCGCGGCGAAGAAGACGCGCCACCTTCTGCTCTTCGACTTCTCGCTATCCTCGCTGCCGCTCAACGTCATCGAGGCGGGCACGCCGGCCTACCGCGACCCGTTCCTCGTCAAGCGCAAGGGCTGGGACGAGGCCGCCGATCGTTACGCTGCGGCGGTCACCTTGCACGAGATGCTCACCGGCGTGCGCCCGCGCTATGGAACCGGCGACGCCGCTGCAATCGCCACCGAAGAGGAGGTTCGGCTCGAGGCAGAGCGCTTTGATCCGTCGGTGCGCGACAGGCTCACAGCATTCTTCAAGAAGGCTCTCGCGCGCGAAGCCTCGGCGCGTCACCCAACCGCTGAGGCGATGCGAGACGAGTGGCTTGCCTCCTTCCTCAGCGATTCGACCGCGGCTGGTGAAGCTCCCGCGGCTCTGGACGTTGCCGCGCTCGCAAAGCTCGCCGACGACGCCTCCATCGAATCCCTGCCTCTCAGCGCACGCGCCCGGAACGCGCTCGACCGGTCGGGGGTAATCACGCTGCGTGAGCTGCTCGCGCTGCCCCAGAACCAGCTTTCCAGCATCCGCGGCGTCGGTCGCGACACCGCGAAGGAGATTCTCGACTTTGTAACCGAGTACCGGAAGGCCCGGCCCCAAGCCCCGGCGCCTGCGGAAATGCCGTTCTTCGCGGGCTACAAGGGCCCTGACGGCCGAGTTTCGGCTCTCCTGGGTTTCCCCGTCGATGCCGCTACCGCTCTCGAGGACGCGGGGCTTGGACGCATCTTCCTCGTCGCCGCTACGCCTCGCGCCCGGGTGGAGCGCCTCCTGGCACGTATCGCCGGGGCGGCTGAGAAGCTCCTCGAGATCCTCGAGGCAGAATCGCGCAGTGCCGCCGAGGGCGACCCGGGAACCGTCGAGGGCTGGGTCGATGCTCTGCTCCCGTCGCCGCGGCGCAAGAGCGAATCCCGTGCCCAGCACGCGCGGCTCGCGCTGGGCCTCGACACCGTCGGCAAGGCGCGCCGTGGCGACGTCGCTGCAATCGCCGACGAGTTGGGGGTCACTCGGCAGGCCATTTACATCTCGCTCGGCAAGTCGCGTCAGCGATGGGCGGAGCACCCGTTCTTCGGGAACTTGCGAGAGAAAGTAGGCTCAGCGCTCGCGAGCCTCGGGGGTGTCGCCCGTGTTGAGCGTGTCGCCGCCGTGCTTCCTTCCTTCTTGCAGCACGCCGCGGGGGAGGGCGAGGGGGAAGAGGCGCTGCAGCGCGCAGCGGCACTCGTGCGTGTCGTCGGCGAGGCGGCGGACGAGCTACTTCTCGAGCGGATCCGGGACGAGCACTGGATTGCGGTCAGCTCCGACCATCTCGCGGCCGCGCGTACGCTCGGCTTCGCCGCGGACGCGTTGGCGAAGCGGGACCCCTTGCCTTCCTCGGAAGAGGTTCAACGCGAGCTCGCAGCCGGCGTCCATGAGACGCCTTTGGCGGCCCTACCTGCAGAGCGGCAAGTGGCGCTTGCTGCAGAGGCAAGCGCCGGTGCGGCCCGGAGTGCCCGACTTGAACTCTACCCGCGGGGCATGCCGGCGAACCGCGCAATTCGCCTCTGCGCGGCGGCGCTCACCTCGGGCCTCAGCCCGGACGAGATGACCCGGGCGGTGGCCGCTCGCTACCCCGAGGCCGAACCGCTGCCGGCACGGCCCGCCCTCGACGCCATCGCCGCCGAGATCGGACTGGTGTGGAACGAGGCGAAAGGCCTCTACGGCCGGCCGGTCACGTCGGAGTCAGCTCCGCCAACTGAGGCACTTCCTGAGCGCCGGCGGACGACCCACACGAGCCATCGCCCGAAGGCGGATCCGGAGGCCCTGGAAGCGCGAGAGTTTGACGACAAGATCCGTCTCGCGTCGGAGAAGCGCTACTTCCGCGTGCTCGAGGTCAACGCCGCGCACCTTGAACCGGCTGTGGACGAGCTCACCCGCCGCCTAGGCGTTCCGCCGGTTTCGCTCGAGCGCGAGCTCATTACCGAGGCGGAGGCGCTGATGCGCACGCTCGAGGTCGAGGAGGCCGCCGTCTTCGAGGCCGATCGCGTCGGTCCGGAAGGCGACAATTGGCATTTCGTCCTCCAGATCATGCGCGACGCGGCAAAGCAGCTGGCGGCGCGCCTGGTCGCGGCGGACCGCCCGCTCGTACTTACCGAGCCGGGGCTACTTGCCCGCTATGAGCTCAGTGACTTCCTCGACCAGCTTGTTTCCGCAGCCCAAGAGGACAAGGGCCCGCCCATCTTCCTCGTGGTGCCGACGTTCGCGGCGCCGGGGCCGGCATCTATCCACTCCGTCCTTCAGAACCTTCCGATTCCCACGACGTCACCGGCCCAGCGACTTCGTGCCCCGGAAACGTGGATCCGCAACCTGCATCGTGGAGGCGTCGCGTGAGTGCCAGCAGGACCAAAAAGGCAGCCAAAGATCTCACTCTGACTAAGGCGGCCTCGCGCCTACTCGCCAAGACGCTCCTGCCCGATCTCCGCCAACGCGCGAAATTGCCGAGCATCGAGGCGGCGCTGAAGGCTCGCTACGAGCGTGAGAAAGCTGCCTCGCGCACCGGCGAGAAGTTCGGAGCGTGGGTGGAGCAGACCATCGAGCAGGTGGGCGCGGCATGGATACTCTCGTGTGTCTTCCTGCGTACGCTCGAGGATCGCGGCTACGTCGAGCACCACCGCATCGCAGGGCCCGGAGCGACCGATTCGCAGCAGCTCTTCTTCGAGCTCGCTCCGTCCCTTACTGAGCGCGACTACTTGTTGATGGCGTTCCGCGAGCTCTCGCTGCTTCCGGGAGCCGAGGACCTGATGGGCCCGCGGCACAACCCGGCGTGGCGGCTCGGCCCGAGCGCGGAGGCGGCGCGCGCAGTGCTCGAGTTCTTCCGTGAAACCTGTGAGGACGGGAACCTGCGCTGGACGTTCGCGGCGCCCGTTGGCGCGAGCGTCGCTGGCAGCAACACGCGGTTCCTCGGCGACCTCTACCAGGACCTGTCGGAATCGGTGCGCGAGCGCTACGCGCTGTTGCAGACGCCGCATTTCGTCGAGAGCTTCATCCTTGATCAGACCCTTGAGCCGGCGATCAAGGAGTTCGGGCTCGAGGAGGTACGGGTCATCGATCCGACCTGCGGCTCGGGGCACTTTCTCCTTGGTGCGCTCGACCGACTCTTCGAGCACCGGATGCGGGCGAAGCCGGGCCTGGAGCCTCGCGAGCACGCGATAGCGGCACTCAAGCAGGTCTACGGCGTTGACATCAACCCGTACGCAGTTGAGATTGCGCGCTTCAGGCTCATGCTCGCGTTCTTAGAGCGAGCTGGGATCGTGAAGCTAAGCCGGGCGCCGCGAATCGAAGCGAACCTCGTTGCCGCCGACTCGCTCCTCCATGGCGCGCGTAACGTCACCAAGCAACTCTCGGAGCGAGCGTCCGATCCCCGAGCATGGGGCG
Organism: uncultured Myxococcaceae bacterium; assembly: GCA_964485035.1. Lineage (GTDB taxonomy): Bacteria > Myxococcota > Myxococcia > Myxococcales > UBA5297 > CAZAIE01. Next base: position 16,975 of record CAZAIE010000005.1, read on the forward strand.
ATGACGTCTTTGTCTTGGACGACGAAGTCGGGGCAAGACGCATTCTCGATCAGGGATACCATGCAGTAGTTGGCAACCCGCCCTACATCACGGAGAAGGACCCGAAGAAGCGAGAGAAGTACCGGGAACTTTATAAGAGCGCAGCTGGCAAGTATGCCTTAGCGGCGCCATGCACAGAACAGTTCTTTGGTCTCGGCATAGACGGGGGATTCGTCGGGCTTATCAACAGCAATGCCTGGACGAAACGTGACTACGGGCAGACCCTGGTGACGAAGGTGCTTCCCTCTCTGGATCTGCAGAAGGTGGTCGATGTTTCCGGTTGTTACATTCCAGGCAATGGCACGCCATCTCTCATCCTGCTTGGGCGAAATCGACCACCGCCAACGGAGGACGTTGTCGCGGTACTTGGAAAGCGAGGCGAGCAAGAGCAGCCTCTGGAGCCGGAGTCTGCCCCAGTGTGGCGGGAGATTACCTCGCACCACAGCGATTTGGGCTTCGAAGGCAAGCATGTGTCTGTGGAATCGGTTGCTCGCTCCGAGCTTTCTAGTCATCCCTGGGTTCTCGCCGGCGGTGGTGCCCGCGCCGTGTTCCGCTTGCTTGAGACACACACAGGCGTCAAGCTTTCAACGGTGGCGTCGAGCATCGGCTTCATGTCGATCACAGGCGAGGACGATGCCTATAGCCGGCCGACGGACGCATGGCTGCGCTCAGGGGTGGCGCGCGAATGGCTGCGCGGATTCGGGATAGGCGCCAATCTTCGCGATTGGGAGCTGGCCTGCCCAGACCGGGTTCTCTTTCCATATCGCGATGCGAAACTCGTGGATGAAACCAACTCATTCTTGAGGCAGCTGTGGCCGCTCAGGCGGATACTTCAAAACCGGCCGGACTTCAGTGGCAAGAAATACATCGACGTAGGCAGGCCGTGGTATGAATACCACCAGATACCCCTCGATCGCTTGAGAGAGCCGCTGTCATTGGCATTCGCCTTCGTGGCCACCCACAATCACTTCGTCTTCGACCGCGGTGGTCGGGTATTCAATCGCTCCGCGCCAATAATCAAGCTGAAGGCCGGGACCGATGAAAAGGACTTCCAGGGGCTTCTTGGCCATCTAAATTCCTCGACAGCCGCTTTCTGGTGCCGCCTCGTGATGTTTCCGAAGGGTGGCGATCAGATTGGGGATGGCGCGCGCCTCTCGACGACTCCTTGGCAAGATCGTCTCGAGTACGCCGGCAATCTTCTTCAGCAGCTCCCCGTCCCCGATCTCGGTCGCCTGCGCGAAACGCTCCACGACCTCGTCGTCGCCGCAGAGGATACCGTGCGGCGCATGGGCGAGGTCGCGCCGGAAAAATCCCTGGCGGCGGCCCTCGACTCGAAGCCCAAGCCCTCGCTCGCGAGTCTCCATGCCGTACGCGACCAGATTGTCGCCGAACGTGCGCGCTTGCGCGGAATCCTCATTTCGCTGCAGGAGGAGATGGACTGGCGGGTCTACGGTCTCTTCGGCGTGCCGACGGTCACCGCCAAGTCGCTCGAAGAGGTTTCCGTGCCGGTAGCGCCCGAGCACCGGCCGATGGAGGTCCGTCTCGCTCGTGAGGTCGAGACCGACATCTCCGCTTCTGAGTGGTTTCGCCTGCACGCCCGCCCCCCACCCGCGGATGTCGGCGGCCCTCTCGCCGATCTCTACCGTCGGCGGCTAGCGTTGCTCGACGACCCCGTCCGCGGCAAGGAGCTACGCCTCCTCGAAACGCCGGAAACCAAGCGGCGCTGGCCCCCGTCCGACGACGCCAAGGCCTTCCTCGGAGCAGCCCGCAGCTGGCTTCTCGATCGGGTCGAGCAGGTTTTCCGCGACCAGCTCCAGCCGCAGATCCTGACCGCCCGGCAGCTCGCCCTCGAGGTCGGCCGTGACCCATCCGTCAACGCGGTCCACGAGCTGCTCTCGGAGAACTCTGGTGACGACCTCGTGCGCTTGCTAGGGGAGCTCCTTGACGCTGAAGGCGTGCCCCACCTCGTGGCATTGCGCTACACGGAGACGGGCGTTGAAGTCCGCAAGAGCTGGGAACTCTGCTGGGATCTGCAGCGAGCCGACGACGCCGGCAAGCTTGAAGCCGCACTCAAGGTTGCGGGCCTCGAAAGCATCCCGGTTCCGGACAAGTACGGAAACGATGATTTCCAGCGTCATTACGCCATTCTGCGCGGCTCGCTCGACGTTCCCAAGGAGCGCTTCGTCACCGTGCCGGGCGGGAATAGTGATGACGACCCTACGACGCTGGCCGGTTGGGCTGGCTGGGACCACCTGCAGCGCGCGCAGGCGCTTGCCGGGCTCTACCAGCAGCGCAAGACGCAAGATGGCTGGGGCAAGGAGCGCCTCTCGCCGCTGCTCGCGGGCCTGCTCGAGCTGGTGCCTTGGCTCAAGCAATGGCACAACGAGCCGTGCAAGGACTTTGGGGGCGAGCGGCTGGGCGTCTACTACGAGCGCTTCGTGGAAGCCGAAGCCCATGCGTTCGGGTTGACCCTGGACGACCTTCGTGCTTGGCGCTTGGTCAAGGTGGCCGGAAAGCGGAAGGCCGCCGGTAAGAAGAAGGCGAGCGCGGAGCCAGCCGACGAGTGAGCAGGTTCACGCCAATGGCGGGTGGGCATTCGCACGTGACATCGGAGGAACCGTGGGGACAACACAGAAGCTTCGAGAGCTGCTCGACCTTCCGGAAGAGGTGAAGAAGAGCGACTTCGTCGTTCGCTTGACCGATGGCGTTGCTCGTCCCGCAGCGCTGCTGCAGAGCTACGCCATAACCGGCGACATCCGGAATGCGTTCGACCACGCGCTCACCCTTGTCCGCGCTTCCATCCGGGACGGGCAGAGCAACGCCTCGTTCGTCCACGGTAGCTTTGGTTCCGGCAAGAGCCACTTCCTGGCAGTCACGAGTCTTCTTCTCGGGAACGAATCTGTGGCCTGGGACGTACCAGAGTTCCACGATCTTCGCGCGAAGCACGAGTGGGTCAAGGAACGGAGACTCCTCCGGCTACACCTCCACATGCTCGGTGCCAAGAGCGTCGAGGAGAAAGTCTTCGCCGAGTACGTCCAGCGAATCGGCCAGGTTCATCCGGACGCCCCGGTTCCGGCGCTCTTCGAGGACGTGGGGGTGTTCGAGAGTGCCGATCATTATCGGGCCGACGTGGGCGACGCGACCTTCTTCAGCAAGCTCAATGCTGGCAAGAAGCCAGGTAAGGGCTTTGGCAAGCTCGCGGAAGCAGCGGGGTGGACCGGGCAGACCTTCGACTCGGCGCGGGGCAGCCGCGATCCTCTCGAGCGCGCGCGGCTCTTTTCAGCCCTTGCAAGGATCCCGGCGCTCGCCGGCGTAGCCAAAGGTTCCTCCAATTATGTCCCGTTCGACGCGGGTCTCGGTGTGCTCGCACGGCACGCCAAGAGTCTCGGCTACGACGCTGTTGTCCTATTCCTCGATGAGGCTGTGCTTTGGCTCGCCACCCGTGCGAGCGAGCGCAGCTTCCTCAACAATGAGGTGGTCAAGCTCGCGAAGATCGTCGAGGCGCAGGACGAGCGCCGCGAAATTCCGATTGTGAGCTTCCTCGCGCAGCAGCGAGACATCGGCGAGATGGTGGGCGATCAGCTCGCTGGAGTCGATGCGCAGAATCTCCGCGACGCGCTCAAGTGGTGGCAAGGCCGCTTCGGCACCATCACCCTCGAGGACCGTAACCTCCCGGCGATCGTGGAGAAGCGAGTGGTTCGCGCGCGCGACGCCGGTGCGCGACAGGTGCTCGACGACGCGTTTGCCAAGATGCGCAGCGGCCTTGGGCCCGCCTGGCCAGCCCTGCTCGGCGATATTGGCGACGAGGCGTCGTTTCGGCAGGTCTACCCCTTCAGCCCTGCTTTGGTCGAAGCACTGGTGGCGCTCTCGCACTACCTGCAACGCGACCGAACTGCGCTCAAGGTGCTGATGGAGTTGCTCGTCGACCACTTGCAGGACTTTGAACTCGGGCGCGTAGTCCCCATCGGCGACCTTTTCGATGTGCTCGCCGGCGGCGAGGAACCGATGGACGGCACCATGCGCGAGCGCTTCGCGTCGGCGCGGCGCATCTATGCGCACGAACTACTGCCGCTCATACAAGCGCGAAACGAGACGGGCACCAAGGAGAAGTGTCAGCGACTGCGCGACGGTCACCCGGTGTCGCTGGGCTGTGCCAACTGCCAGCAGGCCCGCTGCAGGGCAGACAACCGCCTCGCCAAGACACTCTTGCTCGCGGCGCTTGTTCCGCAAGTGCCGGTGCTGCACGCTCTGACTGCGTCGCGGCTGGTCCAACTCAACCACGGCACGCTTCGCTCGCCGATTCCAGGCACCGAGGGCACCCAGGCTGTTTCAACCATCCGCGCCTGGGCCGCGGAGGTCGGAAAGGTACGGATCGGTGACCAGGCCGACCCGACGGTTTCAATCGTCCTCGAAGGGGTAGACCTGAAGCCGGTCGTCGATGCGGCGCGCGGGTATGACTCCCCCGGCGCGCGACGGCGCAAGCTGCAGGAGCTCCTCTTCAGGAAGCTGGAGATTGAGGCGACGGGCGCACAGGTCGAGTACGAGCGCAAGTGGCGAGGCACCCAGCGGCGAGGAAGCATCGTCTTCGGCAACGTGCGCGAGATGGACGACTTCCTCTTCAAAGCTCGCGAGGGCGACGATTTTCGAGTGGTAATCGACTTCCCCTTTGATGAGCCTGGGCGCGGCCCGGATGAGGACGAGCGACGCCTGCAAGCCTGGCTCGATGGCGGGCACGAGAGCCCGACCGTGGTTTGGCTGCCCAGCTTCTTCGGCGAGGCGGTGCAGCGCGACCTCGGCGAGCTCGTGGTGCTCGACCGGATGCTCGAAGGGGACGTCTGGAAAAAGCACCTCGAAAACCTCCGGCCTGATGACCAACTACGGGCGCGAGCGGAGTTGGAAAGCATCGCGTCACAGAAGCGGGAGAGGACGCTACGCGCGGTCCTAGCTGCATACGGACTGCGCTCCGCTGATCAGGGCGAGCTCGACCCCTCGCGCGAACTGGAGAGGCACTTCCACGTGCTGATGCCAGGTTTCGAGATTCGCGGACTCGCCGCCGCCAAGTTGGACGGCGCCCTCGCGGCAAGCATCGACGAACTCCTCGACCAACGCTACCCGCAACATCCGCGCTTCCCGGTCGACAAGGTGTTGACCAAAGGCCGCCTCGAGAAGGCTCTCGCCTTGTTCGTCCGGGTCTGTGAGGCCGACGGGCAGCGGCTGCCTCTGACGAAGGACGAGCTTGAGGCGCTCGAACCGGCGACGACGATGGGCTTCACGACCCGCAGCGAGGCCTCGGCGACCTTCCGTGCGCAGCCATTCCAGGAGATCGACCGGGCGTTGCTCGCTGAAGGAGTCGATGCACCGACCGTAGCGAGAGTGCGAGCGCTCTTCGACCCCGGACGCGCTCGCGGATTGACGACCGAGGTTGCGGACTTCGCCGTGGTCGCCTACGCAATATCGTCGAGCCGGGAGCTGCGGTATGGCGGCCGGCCGATGACGGAACCGACCATCGGGAAGTTGCAGGATGACGCAGAGCTCGTGAAGCCGAAGCTGCCGGGCCAAAAGGAATGGCAAGCAGCGCTTGAGCCCGCCGGACGGCTTTTCGGAGTGGCCCTGGGAGGCAAGGCGCTCAACGCGCGCAATCTGCGCGGACTCCTCGAGCAGGTTGCGAAGAAGCGTGGCGAGTACTCCGCTAACCACGCCGCGGAGATTGCGCGCCGTCTCGCCGACTGGAGCGAGTTCTTCGAAGGTGAACCAGCGCGCCTGATCACGGCGAAGAAGGCGGTCGAGCTTCTTAGCGTCACCGAAACCGAGGATGCGGTCGAACTAGTTGATGCTCTCGCGACATTTGAGGCGAGGACCAGCGCTAGCGCTCTCGAGCGCCACCTTACGACCGCGGTGAAGACGGCACGCGCGCTCGAGAACCGTCTAGCGATCGGAACCTTCCGCGCTCTCAAAGAGTCGGGCGATGCCGGTGCCGCAGCGATCTTGGACAAGCTGAAGAGCGCGCTCCAGGCGGACGCCATCAATCAAGACCTCGAAGCCGTCCTATCGACCCTCGCCTTGGACGCTCAGCGTCTGCTCGATGAGCGTCGCCGCAAGGAGCCGCCGCCAGGCACCGGCGGGGATTCAGGGGCCTCAGGGGATGCAGGGGATGCAGGGGATGCAGGGGAGACGGTGCTCGAGACGGTCGATCAAGGGCAAGTGACCGATCTCGCTGGCCTCGATCGCGCGCTCGGCCGCATCAAGACTGCGCTCGATCAAGAGGGCGCGAAGCTTGAGCTGGCCTGGAAGGTGCTCAAGGAGAAGAAGGGATGAACGAAGCACCGCTCATCTCCGAGCGCGACCTACAGGAAGAGCTCGTTGCCGTCTTTGCCGAACGCAGGCGCTCGAACAAGGCCGCATTCTTCGGCCGGCTCGAGACAGTGCCGCCCTCAGTCAAAGCGCCAGTGGAGGGCCGCGAGACCTTCTTCCAGGTGGCAGAAGCGCGCTGCGAGCTTGAACTTCGCAAGGCGCTTTCTGCGGCGGGCGATGCCGCGATGGTGGTGGTTGTCGACTACGGCCTCGAGCTTCCGCTCGACGTTCGTGCCCGGTTGGCTCGCGGCGCTATTCTGCAGGTGACTCCGGAGCGCCGTCTCGCCAACAGATTCACGCCGGCAAAGGGCAGTCCCTGCAAGGTCACGCCCGAGGTCCTGCAGAATCGGCCACTGGTCGATGCCCTCCTGGCCGACGGAGGGGAACTCGGCCCGGTGCGCGGCCCGCGGCTCGATCTGGGCACGGCATGGCTGGCGCTCCTCGCTCGCTGGGCGGCATTTCCGGCCGAAGGAGTGCTCACTGAGGAGCAGGTAGTCGCTTTCGCGGCGAGCCGGTCCGGATGGAAGGAGTTCGTCGGCCGTGCTGCCCGTCGTCCCGGGCTACGCGAAGCGCTGCACGAGTACATCGAGAAGAGCGCGGGACCAACGGCGCGTCTTGCATGGCAGTCGTGGGAGCGAGGGGCTGGCGCCGATGTAGCTTCCGTCGCGTTCTTGCTCGATGCCGCCGCGGGAAAGGTGGCACAGAACGGCTATCTGCGTGCGCGCCTCAAAACGCTGTTGTCCGCGATCGAGCCGGAAGCGGAGGCTCTCGTTCAAGAACCGCAAATCTTGGAGCGCTGGGGGGCTCTCGCCTCGCGCCTCGCGCTCCGGCTGGAGCCTCCAGCGATGGCAGCTGTGCTCGCGCGAGCGGAGCAGTTGCTCCCGGACTCGGAGTTGGCAGAAGCCCTCGCCGCGAGTCGCTATCTGCCGCGGGCGTTTGAGGCTGCGAAGGCGCAGCTGGCTCAGGCGCTTACGCGTGCGGCAGACCAGCCCGACCGCGGCGCGTTCGAATCGGCCCGCGCAGCTCTAGAAAACCTACGTGCGCATCGGCTCGCAGGAGATGAGGGCCGGCAGGTACTGATAGAGCGGGCACTCATGGCCGTTCGCCTACTCGGCTACCGACTCATCCGACCCAATCTTGGCAGCTCAGGGCAGCTCGGCCCGGCGTACGAGGAGATGCAACTCCTCGCTGAGGACTACGCCGCGCAGGGAGCATTCGTCGACTACGCCCGGCGAGCGGCGAGAGGCGGAAGCGCTGACGAACTGGGCGTGGCGATCGGCAAGGTAGTCGTAGCGGTGGATGCGCAGCGTGACGACGACGACCGTCGCTTCGCTCAAGGCCTGGTGTCTTGGGTTGCAGCGGGTCGCAAGTCAGACCGGGTCGTCCCCATTGACGAGGCCCTCTCCCGCTTCGGCGCAGCACTTCTGACTGAGGACCATCGCCGCCTGCTGGTGCTTGTTCTCGACGGCATGGCGTGGGCGAACGCGGTGGAGTTGCTCCTCGACCTCGAAGGCCACCAGTACGGGCTGATCCGCTGGCGACCGGCCAAAGCCCGGGGGCGCAGCCTACTGCCGCCAGTGATCGCAGCGCTGCCGACTATTACTGAAGTCAGCCGCGCCGCGCTCTTCGGGGGAAAGCCACTGAAGCCCGGTGAGTCCACAGGCACCGCCAAGGACCCCGAAAGGTTTGCCGAGCATCGAGACCTCCTCAAGCGCTGTTCGGGCGTGCCACGGCTACTTCTGCGCGGAGAGGCCACCACTGCCAATGGAGACGCCTCGAAACAAGCGCTTGGCCTGGTCGCTTCCGGTGAGCGGATCGTCGGAATTGTGGTCAATGCCATCGACGATCATCTCAAGGCTGGGCGCGAGCTGCGGGTGCAGTGCCGTCTGCAGACCATCAAACCTCTGCAGGATCTGCTTGAGGCGGCATCGCAGGCCGGCCGAGCGGTACTTCTGATTTCTGACCACGGCCATGTTCCTGGAGCTCGCCTTGAGTCACGCTCGGCCCCCCAAGCCCAAGGCAGTCGGTGGCGGGCCCTCGCGGAGGGCGAGGCGGCGCGAGACAGTGAGATTGTAGTGGGGGGCGCCCAAGAGTGGCGCCCGCGCGGAAAGGAACGCGTCGCGCTTCTGTTCGCCGAAACTGAGAGCTACGGCAGCGGATCCCATGAAGGCGAGCACGGCGGCGCATCCATCGCGGAGGTCGTTGCGCCTGCGTTGTTGATCGCAAGTGATCGTCTCGCGGCGAGCTGCCGGCCGGATGGCGCAATCGACCCTGAGCTGGAGGTCACGGCTCTGCCACGCCCGGCCTGGTGGGACCTGGAACTCCCGAAGGTCGTCGCCGCCGGGGCGTCGGCGACTCCAGTGGCCCAGCCGCCGACGGGCCAGGTCCCAATGCCCTTCGCAGTTCGGCCGGCCAAGCCCGCCGCACCTGTGGTCGAACCCTCGCCTGCGGTGACAGCGCTCAAGGAGTCGGCGGTATTCAAGGAGCTGATGAAGGGACGGCGGAACGTCTCTTCGGAGGAGCTGCTAGCGCAGGTGGGCATCCTCGTCGATCATGGTGGCCGCATGGCGCCTGAAGTCTTCGCGGCGCGGGCGGGCATGCTGCCGTTCCGAGTCCCAGGTGCTGTCGCCCGGCTCGCAGAAATCCTGAACATCGACGGGTATGCAGTAGTCGTCCACGATGCGGCAGAAAAGCAGATTCGCCTCGATCTCGAGCTGCTCCTCCAGCTCTTCCGAGGGAACTGATGGATCCGACGCTCGTTCGCCGCCGCGAAATCATTGCCGCCCTGCGCAACGGGACTGTGCCGCGTCGCGGAATTGAGCTGCTTGCGGTCGGCCTGGACCGATTTCGCACAGCCATTGACGAAGAGCTTGAGCGAGTCGCGCTCGGTCAAGGGGTCTTCAAGGCAATTCGTGGCGACTACGGGACCGGGAAGACCTTTTTTTCGCGGTGGGCACAACACCGGGCGCTGGAAAAGGGGCTCGCAGTCGCGGAGGTCCAAATCTCCGAGACCGAGACGCCGCTGCACAAGCTTGAGACGATCTATCGGCGCGGGCTGGAGAGCCTGCGAACGCGGGAGTGGGAGACCGGTGCTTTCCGCTCACTGATCGACCGCTGGTTCTTTGCGCTGGAAGAGGAGGCGCTGGCGCGGCCTGGCTTCGACGGCAACGACGCGGCGGCGGTCGCGGCGGCGGTGGGCGAGCTCTTGGAGAGTAGGCTCGCCAAGGTGAGCGCGACGCAGCCGATGTTCGCGGCGGTGCTGAGGGCGTGCCACAAGGCACGGACTGAGGGAGACGTCGCCCAGGCTGATGGGCTCCTCGCTTGGTTGATGGGCCAGCCCAATGTGGGTGCGAGCATCAAGCGCACGGCTGGGGTGAAGGGGGAAATCGACACCTACACCGCGGCGGGCTTCCTGCGCGGCCTTCTCTCAGTGCTTTCCCAGACTGGGCGCAAGGGCCTGATGCTCGTCCTCGATGAAGCAGAGACGATTCAGCGGATGCACGGTGGGGTGCGTGAGAAGAGCCTCAACGCCCTGCGCCAACTCATCGACGAGGTGGACGCCGGGCGGTACCCGGGCCTCTACCTGATGATCACCGGCACCCCAGCCTTCTTCGAGGGTCCCCAAGGCATCCGGCGGTTGCCGCCGCTTGAGCAGCGGCTGCACGTCGACTTCCCGAAGGACGCGACGTTTGACTCGAGCCGGGCCATCCAGGTCCGGTTGCTGCCTTTCGACGAGGCGAGGCTTCTGGAGGTCGGACGCAAGGTGCGCGAGCTCTACCCTGCGACGGTGCCGCAACGGCTCGAGGCGCGCGTCGGTGACGAGGTGATCGGGGCCCTTGCGCGCCAGATCACTGGCAAGCTCGGCGGCAACGTGGGAGTAGCTCCGCGGCTGTTCCTGAAGAAGCTTGTGGGCGACGTAATGGATCGCGTGGACGAACACGAGGCATTCGACCCGAGGGAGCACTACGCGCTCGAGGTTTCGGCGGGCGAGATGACCGCGGACGAACGCTCGGCCGCGGGGATCGAGCGCACCCCCGACGATATCGAGCTAGACCTATCGAAGGAACGCCCAGAGGAATGAGCGCCTTCGACCGCCTCAGCCCGGCGATGCAGTACCAGATCGTCAATGGCCTGGGGTTCCGCGAGCTGCGCCCGGTGCAGGAGCTCTCGATCGGGCCGATCGTCGAGGGCAAGAGCTGCGTCG